>JAFGTN010000152.1 GCA_016934075.1 Pirellulales bacterium | reverse complement strand
CGAACTTCAAGATGAATCCGCCGCTACGAGGGCAAGGGCATGTGACCGGTTGCATCGACGGACTTATTGACGGCACGATCGACGCGATCGCTACCGACCACGCTCCGCACGCCAAAGAGAAAAAGATGCAGGAGTTGGATCGGGCACCGTTCGGAATCATCGGCCTGGAGACGGCGCTGGGATTGGTGGTGAGCCAGTTGATCCTGCCGGGGCACTTGGATTGGATGGCGGCCCTGGAAAAGATGACAATCAACCCGGCCCGGATTTTGGGGATCAACAAGGGTACGCTTGCCGTGGGTGCTGACGCCGATGTGACGATTATCGATCCCGAAATCCGTTGGAAAGTGGATGCCAACGATTTGCGTTCCCGCAGCAGCAACACTCCCTTCGATGGTTGGGAGTTGCAGGGTCGTGCGGAAACGGTGATTGTCGGCGGACGGGTTAAATATCGGGTGGAATAATGGTTCTGAATTCTCTTTACTGTGCTAGACTAGAAGTCGAGCGCATAAGGAAAAAGCTATGAACTTGTTTGAGCAAATTAAGATACGGAGTTTTCGTCGTCTCCAAAAAGTGGATTTGCGATTGAAATCTCTGAACGTGCTAATAGGAGCAAATGGCAGCGGAAAGACTTCACTGTTAGAGGTGTTTTCGTTGCTGGCCGCTTCTGCTTCAGGGACGCTTGCCAAGACCATTAGCGAATTCGGGGGAATAAACAGCAATCTCTCAAACCTGGGGATCGTAGCGTCTGACGATCAGATGGAGTTTCAACTGAGTCGTGCGGTAGAGAATCAGAAGCCAATCCAATATACACTTCACATCGAGCCTCGAGGCGTTGATTATTCGCTTTCAGAGGAGCAGTTATCACAAGACCGAGGGCAGCCAAATCCGTTTCTTCATATCACATCCAATTACGGATCAATTCAGTATTTCGAGCCGATGGTGGAAAAGCGGTTGGTTAAACCTACTTGGCATTACGATTCTTCCGAATCGGCACTTTCACAAGTGCCTCGAATGTTTGCTGAACCAGAGGAGTTTCGCAAACAACTTGCGTCCTCGACGCATTACCACGTCCTTGATGTTAGCGCGAAAGCGCCTGTCCGATTACCCCAGCCGATGCGGCACGCAACCTTGCCAGGACGAAATGGGGAAGAGTTGGTTTCGTGCCTGTATATGATTAGAGAAACCGATGAAAGTCGTTTCGAGTCGATCGAGGACACGTTGCGGGCTGGTTTCCCAAGTTTTGAACGTCTCAACTTTCCACCTGTCGCCGCTGGGACACTGGCAATGACATGGAAAGATTCAACCAGTTCGAATCCATTCTACATGCACCAGCTTTCAGAGGGGACGCTGCGGTTTTTGTGGCTGGTCACTCTGCTGCAAAGCCCCGGCCTTACCTCCGTCACAATGATTGACGAACCGGAAGTCAGCTTGCATCCTGAACTGTTGTCGCTTCTTGCCGACCTGTTTCGTGAAGCATCGACTCGTACACAGTTGATTATCGCGACCCATGCAGATCGATTAGTGCGTTTTCTCAAGCCCGATGAAGTCATCGCGACGTCGGTCGAAGAGGATGGTACGGCATCCTTTGCGTGGGGTGACAAATTTCAACTCGACACTTGGCTCCAAGAGTTCTCGTTGGACCAGCTCTGGCAAATGGGACGGATTGGAGGCAGATCATGAGAATCGCAATCATCGTTGAAGGAAAAACGGAGAAAGTGTTTAAGCCGTTCTTGAATCAGTTTCTTAAAACCCGACTAGCCGGGCGGATGCCCAAACTGGACTTTGTGCCGCAAGATGGGCGAATTCCAACGGGAGACAAGTTGTATCGAGTCGTCACGAATCTACTCAATGACCGGAGATCCCCAGCCGACGCCGTTATTGGATTGACTGACATCTACACAGGTTTCCAGCCGCATGAATTTCAAGACGCCAATGATGCAAAGCATAAAATGAAGCAATGGGTCGGTGATGTTGCCAAATTCTACCCTCATGCCGCACTTTACGATTTCGAAGCATGGTTGCTGCCCTATTGGTCCAAAATTCAGAAACTGGCAGGCAGTAATCGGACGCCTCCTGGAAACAACCCAGAAGAAGTCAATCACAACAATCCTCCTGCTTGTCGACTCAAAGAAATCTATCGCGTCGGAACTTGTCGAAATAGCTACGTCAAGACGCGAGATGCTCCCCGAATTCTCCAGGGTGAAGATCTCTCTGTTGCAATTGAAGCGTGCCGAGAACTCAAGGATTTTGTCAATCGCATCATAGAGCTCTCGGGCGGAGAACAGATTTATTAATTTGGCACAAATCAATTGCACCATCCGTGCGGAAAGAAAGTGGTATAATTCAGCAGTTTCCCAACTCAAACTCATGAAGTTCCTAACATGATTTGGCTTGTTCTCGGCACTATCGTTCCCAGCTTGCTGATTTGCTTTTCGGGTGCGTGGCTGGTGCGGCTGTTTGGTCCACCGTTGGGACTGGTTGATCGGCCGGGCGGTCGCAAGATCCATGCCGACACCATGCCCACAAGTGGCGGGTTGGCAATCTGGTTGGGCGTGGTTGTGCCGTTTGCTCTGGGCCAGATTATGCTCTGGATGATTGCCGGGCGAGCCGATGGAGCTTTGCCCGGCTGGGTGCCCGAGTTTGCGGCCATGCACGTGGGCGGTCTTATGCAACAGTCGGGGCGTCTTTGGACGCTCTTGGCCGGCGGGACCGTGTTGATGCTGTTGGGGTTGGTCGACGATCGACGGGGTTTGAATTGGAAAACGCGGATACTGATTCAGACGTTCGTGGCATTGGTGATGGTGCTACTGGGTTGGCGCCTGAGTCTGTTTGTCGATATGCCATTAATGACAGGCGCGATCAGCGTGCTTTGGATCGTGGGGCTGGTCAATTCCTTCAATATGCTCGACAACATGGACGGTCTTGCGGCCGGTGTAGCGGCAATCGCGGCCGCCATGCTTGCAGTGGTGATGCTCACCCCCGCGGCCGAGACCGACGCTCCGCAACTTTTTGTGGGTGGTTTTCTGCTGGTGCTGGTCGGTTCGCTGCTGGGCTTCCTGATACACAATCGCCCGCCGGCGCGGATTTTCATGGGCGATGCCGGCAGCTATTTGGTCGGATATTTTATCGCCATGGCCACGCTCTCGGCCACCTTCGCGGGCGACAACGTCCCGCGCCATGCAATACTGGCGCCACTTTGCGTGCTGGCGGTGCCGCTTTATGATACGGCCACCGTGATCTTTATACGCCTGCGAGAAGGCCGTAGCCCTTTTGAAGGCGACAAGAGCCATTTTTCGCACCGCCTTGTCGAATTGGGTATGAGCAAAACCCAAGCGGTAGCCACGATATATCTGACCACGGCCACCTGTGGACTGGGGGCTTTGCTTTTGCACCAGGTGAATTTATTCGGAGCCGCTATTGTTCTGCTGCTGATCGGGTGTGTGTTGCTGTTGGTCGCGGTATTGGAAACAACGGGATTAAAAGATTCGAAGAGACGAAGTAATAAGGATGGTGACCACGACGATTAGGCATACTAACCCGAAGCGCAAGCGAAGGGAATCGAGGCAAACACCGTACCTCCCTCGCTTGCGCTTCGGATTAGTATTTTAGGCAAAAGAGAATTTTTAGGCAGTGCTGGTGCGTCGCGGGCGCACCCTACTGATATGACGAAACGGAAATCCAGAAAGAAAGATCGCAAGGCAAAAACCGCCGCGATCGATGCGCCAACTCCAACTCCAACTGTGGCTGCGGATCAAGTTCCGGCGTACGAGCGTTTTCGACCTTGGGTTTTGGGCGCCACGGTCGCGATGTTTGTTGTGCCGCCGCTTTTGCCGACCGAATCCAGCGGGCGGACCGGTGAGATGTTGCCGGTAATAATGCTGGTGATCATTCTGGCCGTGGTTTGGGCTGCTACACGGATCGGAACGGTGGGCTGGCGGCTGCGTGTGCAGGCGACCGATCTGGCCGTGTTGGCACTGGTTGCCTTACATACGTTCTCGTCATTGTTAGCCGCGCGGTACGGTCATGCGCGTCCGGCCGTTAACATGCTCTGGCTTTGGATCGGCATGGGGCTGGCCTACTTCTTGCTGCGACAGTTGCTCGACACAGCCCGCGAAGCCCGCGCGCTGGCGGTTGTGATGATCGCGCTTGCAGTTATTCTTTCGGCCTATGGGCTGTGGCAATACGCCTACGAATTTCCGCAGATGCGGGTCGAGTATGCCAAGGATCCCGACGCCATGCTACAGCGTCAAGGTATGTGGTATCCGCCCGGTTCGCCCGAGCGGACACAGTTCGACAACCGTTTGGCCAGCCGCGAACCCTTGGCGACTTTCGCCTTGACGAACTCGCTGGCTGGCTATCTTGCGCCCTGGCTGGTAGTGACGACTGGCATTATTCTGCTGGCCGGCTGGAGGCGGAGGCGGCTGTTTTTAGCGGCCGCTTTATGTGGGATTTTAATCGCTGCTTGCCTGGTTTTGACAAAGAGCCGTAGCGGCTATGCGGCTACGGGATTGGGGCTCGTGCTGACGGCGTTTTACTGCAGCAAATATCGAGATCGGCTTCCCTGGCGTTGGTTGTTGATCGGCGTGTTGGTTGCAGCCGTTTTAGGAGGTTTGGCCTTGGCCGTGGGCGGGTTGGATCAGGAAGTGTTCAGCGAGGCCTCGAAGTCGCTTGGCTATCGCGTGCAGTATTGGCAATCAACGGCGCGCATGATCGCCGATTATCCACTGTTCGGTTGTGGGCCCGGACAGTTCCAGGGGAAATATACGTATTACAAACTGCCTGAGGCCAGCGAGGAGATCGCCGAACCTCATAACTTCCTGCTCGAAGTGTGGGCAACCGCTGGTACGCCCGCCGCAGTGGCGTTGCTTGCCGTGTTGGGGTGTTTTGCTTGGTCGGTTGTGAAACAATCTAACAGTATTATGCGAAAGAGTGCCACTGCTGGCTTGTCCAGCAGTGATCATAAGAATATCCCGGAAGACACTGCTGGACAAGCCAGCAGTGGCACCCAAAATAACCAAAGCCTCAACACAGAGGATGCCACGGCTTGGGTCTTCGGTGGCGGCGTGATCGGGCTGCTGGCTGCCTGGCCTTTGGGTATGATGGCGGCCATTCCTCCCAGTTTGGCAGTGCTTACGGTCGGTACGCCGCTGGGAATCTTGGCGGCCTATTTCCTTTATGATTGGGTTTGCTGGTCATCGGATAAGGGTAATACCGTTTGCTTGCCAGGCAACGGCAAATCTAAATGCTCTGACAACACTGGCTGTCAAGCAGCTAGTGCCACCCGAATTGATCAACAAGCGCTTGCCGGCTTGGCGATAATAACGTTGCTGGTCAACCTTTTGGCCGCCGGTGGGATCGGCTTTGCGGGCGTAGCCGGTAGCTTTTGGATGCTGTTGGCGATAGGGCTTTTCAGCGAGTCGCCAAAAGAGAGCCGTCCGCTACGACCACTGGTTGCACCCATATTGACCGTGCTATTGGCGATCCTGGGGGTGATGTGTTATGTAAGCGGGTATCGTCCCGTGCTTAATTCGGAGTCGCATGTCCAGGCGGCCCTCAACGATCCGGCCCGCGCTCGCGAGCATTTGAAAGCCGCCGCAGGCGCCGATCCGCTTTCTGCCCAACCGTGCCGACAATTGGCTATGTTATATTTTGATGCCTGGCGGCGCGATCGAAATCCGAGCGATCTGCGAGATTTCAAGTATTTCATGGCGAAAGCTTTGGAACTGGATGGCGGATCGAGTTCAGCTTGGCAAATGTCGGCAGACCACTATTTAGAGGCATACGCTCACACCCGAGATTCTGACTATCTGGATCATGCCATTTATGATTACAGCCAAGCGGTCGAGCTGTATCCGGCAGATGCCACCACTCGGGGAAAATTCGCGTTGGCCCTGCGTATGGCCGGCGAGGCGGAAAAATCGGCCAAAGAGGCCGAAACAGCCGAAAAACTGGATGAGCAAACGCCCCACAAAGACCGGAAGATGCCGGAGTCTCTGCGTCGCCGCTTGATGCAAACCCCCGAATGATCGTAAAATAAGATTATCGTGTGTTTTAGCGCCCAGGCAGTTGCCATGTTCGTCTGGAGCGTAAAAACTAATCCGAAATGCAAGCTAGGGGTAAGTGTAACATGTACCTGGTTTGCGTTTTGAATTGATGTGGCACGGAGACTGTTTACCCATTTTCCCAATCCTGGGCAAGTTCAATGAAAAAGCTCCTCTTCCTTACTTTACTAGTTGCCATCGTTGGTATTGTGGCCGGTTTTATGTTGGCGAAGGTCCAGGTCGATGCATCGAGTGCTCGAACTTCACTATCGCCGGAGGAACTATCTAAGCAATCAGCCACAGTGGGGCCTTTGGCCGAAAAGGGAAAGCTTTTGCCCAAGGCGGTGGTCGATAACGAAGTTTTCAATTTCGGTACGATGGACAAGAGTGGCCGTTCCAGCCATGATTTCGTGATCAGCAATGAAGGCCAGGCGCCGTTGATATTGATTAAGGGCAAAACAACGTGCAAATGCACTATGGCCAAGCTCGATAAAGAGAGCGTTATGCCGGGCGAGTCGACGAAAATCAACATCGAATGGACCGCTCGCGAGTATTCGGGGCCGTTTGAGCAGGTCGCGACGATCCAGACAAACGATCCGCGACGACCGGAGATCGAGCTCAAGATCAAGGGGATGACGACGACGATGATGCAATTTTTGCCCGACGAACTCGTACTCGGTCGGGTATCTGCGGGCCATCCCGCGTCGGGCAAGGTCCGTTTGCTTGCTCATACCAAGGAGCCGGTGGAAATCCTTGGCTTCGAGTGCGCGGAACTCGAAACGGCAAAGTACTTCGAAGTGGGTCTGACCCCCCTGACGGCCAAAGAGTTGAAGGGCGAAACTAATGTGAAAAACGGGTATTCGATCGACGTTGCTCTAAAACCAGGCTTGCCTCAGGGGGCGTTTCAGCAGACAATCCGTTTTAAGACCTCGCTTGCCACCGCTAAGATGGTGGAGTTACCCGTCAAGGGATTGGTCGGCAGCGATATATCGATACTTGGCCGGGGTTGGAATAAAGACAAGGGGCTTTTGACACTTGGTCTGGTCGACGGTGCCAAGGGTGCGCAACGAACCTTGAGGCTTGTTGCTCGTGGATTACACCGCAAGGGTTTGGAATTGAAGATAGCTGAAGTTTGGCCCAAGGATTCGCTGGTTGCCAAGTTGGGTAAGACGACGGATATCAACAGCGGCACTGCTTCGCTAACGCCGCTTGAGATTGAAATACCGAAGGGATCGCGGCCGGCCAACCATTATGCATCGAAGCAAGGCAGGCCCGGCCGGATTGTACTCGAAACAAACCACGCGTATGTACCGAAAATAGTAATTCTCGTCCAGTTTGCGATCGCGGGCGGTTGAGCCTGTCGCCGACGATTAGGAATCGCCTGGCGAATGCGCAGGGAAACGAATGATAATGACACGGATTAGTCATATGACGATCAAATATCTACGGCAGCCGGTCGCTGTTCTGTTGGCGGCTTTGATGCTATTTATCGGCTGCGCGCGTGACGGCAATGACGGTAACAATGACAGCTCTAACCCGGTGGCAGTCGATCAGGCGGAACCATCTGGGGATGAAAAACCACCGGCCGAACTGACGCCTCCCGATAGGACTTTAGCTCGTGCTGAGGAGCCGGGGCTCCTCAAACCATTGGTACTGCCACCGGAAGAAAAAACTGCTGGACTGTCGGCCAGGCTTACTTCCGATGCGAAGCAGACGGCGAAAGAGCCGGACGAAAAAGATACGCCGGGCACATTACGGAAATTACCCCACCAAGATCAACCGCCCTTGGCAATGCTGAAGGACGATGAACCGCTGAAACGAGCACCAGATCAAGCGAAGGCATCAGCAAGTGCGCCCGCGAACTCGCCCGCGAGTTTGCCCGAGAGTCCAGCCGGGAAAAATATGTCCGATGTTTTGCACGGAAAAACCATATCGACCAGCGACGATCTGCGAACGAATCCACTTAGAAGCAACCAATTTTCTACCGGGCTTAAAAATCCCATGCGGCAGGGGGCGGCGAATTCCTCGCGTAACATTAAGCCAAACGGACCTTTTCAAGCACAACCCGTCGCCGGCATGAGTCTGCCAGCCGAATCTTCCGAACAAAAGCCAACTCCGCAGCAACCGCTATCGGCAAAATCGTTGATTGAGCAACCCGCAAGACAACTCCCCGCGTCCGATAGTCAACAGCCCGTGGTCGAGCACGCCATGGTTGGCAAGTCGAAGAAGGATGCGGCTGCGAAATTCGATCCCATCGAAGAGAACGGATCGATTTTCGAAGGTTGGAAGAAGCCCAAACTGGCGATTCTGATCAGTGGTCGCGAGGACGGGTATCTCGAGCCCTGTGGTTGCGCCGGGTTGGATCGCATGAAGGGCGGCCTGAGTCGGCGTCACACCATGATCGAGCAACTGTTGGCCAAGGGTTGGCCTCTATTGCGCGTGGATGTGGGTGGTTTGTCAAAAGGGTATGGCGTACAGGCCGAGTTGAAGTTCCAGATCACCGTTGATGCGATGAAGAAGATGGGCTACCAGGCCATCGGTTTCAGCCCAAACGATTTGCGTCTGCCGGTCGATTCGCTGGTCGCGGTGGCGGACAATAGCGATAAGAAGAATCCCAGCCCGTTCGTCTCGGCCAATGTGGGACTGTTGGGATTCGAAGCCGAGATAACCGCGCCCTGGAGGATTGTGGAAGTCGGCGGGTACAAGATTGGTGTGACTTCGGTCTTGGATACGGAATTCCAAAAGGATCTGGTCGGCGGCGACATCGAGTTTGTCTCGCCGGAAGAAGCCATTAAACGGGTTTTGCCGAAGTTGAAGAAACACTGTTCGCTGATGGTTCTCTTGGCTTACGCCAACCAAAAAAGGACGGAGGAGTTATCGCAGAAGTTTCCCGAGTTCTGCGTGGTGGTATCAGCCGTCGGCCCGGCAACTCCTCCGATCAAGCCCACGGTTGTCGACGATAGTCTGGCGGTGTTGATCGATGTGGGCGAGAAGGGCATGGACGCGGTTGTGCTGGGTCTTTATGAAGATCGCGATAAGCCTTACGAGTATCAGCGAGTTCCGCTGGACTCGCGTTTTCCCGCTTCTAAGGATATGAAGCTTATGATGAAGGCCTACCAGGAGCAGTTAGGGAAATTAGGTCTTGCCGGGCTGGCTATTAAGCCGGTGAGTCATCCGGCCCACGATGTGAACGGAGAATTTGTGGGCTCGAAGGCCTGCCAAAACTGCCACGAGCCGTCGTATGACGTTTGGAAAAAAAGCGGCCACGCCAAGGCCTGGTCGACATTGCTGCACGCCGATCCGCCGCGAAACAATGATCCGGAGTGTATCAGTTGCCACGTCATCGGTTGGCACCCGACGAAACACTTTCCTTACAAGAGCGGTTTCTTAAGCGAGAAATTGACACCGAAGATGCTCGATGTGGGTTGCGAATCTTGCCACGGGCCGGGCGAGACTCACGTGAAGGCCGAAATGGGTAACGACAAGGCCTTGCAACTGCGCATGCAAAAGGCGGTGCGCATCACTAAGGAAGAGGCAAAAAATAACTACGAAAAAGGATGTCATAGCTGCCACGATCTGGACAACAGCCCCGACTTCAACTTCGAGTCCTACTGGCCCAAGGTGGAGCATACGGAAAGTGAGTGACGAGGAAGAGTTGTCAGTTGCCAGTTTTCAGTTATCAGTGGTTTAGCCGCTTCGAATGAGAGCACGGTCTTGAGAATCATTGATATCTTCTGCGTATCCCGAGAATATCGGACACACTGCCATTAGCGAAAAAACACAAAACGAAATCAACCTGAAAAAACGCCTTGCATGATTCTCTAAACATCTAATTTGGCCATCACGTCATCCGGGATGTTGAAGTTGGCCGACACGTTCTGGACGTCATCGTGGTCGTCCAGGCGTTCCATCAGCTTGAGAACCTTCTCGGCGGCCGAGGCATCTAGATCCACCGTGTTTTGGGGGATGCGGGTAATTTCCTTGACCTCGGTTTCGATTTTGGCGTCGGCCAGCGCTTGACTGACCGCTTGAAAAGAGTCGGGGTCGCAGGTGATTTCGAATTTGTCGCCGACGGTGGCGACGTCGTCGGCGCCGGCTTCTAGCGCCAGTTCCACGAGCGTATCCTCGTCGGACTTATCGGAGGCGATTAGGAACAATCCTTTGGAATCGAACATCCATGCGACGCAGCCGGTGCTGCCGAGTTTTCCACCGGCTATTTCGAAAACTTTGCGGATTTCGGGGGCTGTGCGGTTGCGGTTATCGGTGAGTACCTCGCAGAGAATGGCCACGCCGTTAGGGCCGTATCCTTCGTAGATAACCTCTTCAAGGTTTCCGCCGTCGAGTTCACCTGTTCCTTTTTTGATGGCCCTGGTGATGTTATCCTTGGGCACGCTGGCGGCTTTGGCATCGTCGATGGCATAGCGCAGTCGAAGATTTTGGGCGGGGTCGCCACCGCCCGTCTTGGCCGCTACGATAATGGCCTTGGCCATTTTGCTCCAGATTTTGCCGCGCTTAGCGTCGACAAGTGCTTTTTTATGTTTGATTCCCGCCCAATGTGAATGGCCAGCCATGCTTTGTCTCGTTTATAGGTGTAAAGTATGGGGTGTCAGGTTTGAGGTGTCTATTTTCATTATTATACACTAGGCTTTGCCGGAAAAGGGAGGGCGAGACCCCCTTTGAGCCGCGCAAAGCTCCGAAAAAGGGGCTCCGAAAGAGCTTCACGGGTCGAAAAAATTACTTCTTATTATCCTTTGCCCTTCGGCGGCAGTCTTTTGCTTTTTGGTGCTTTTTGAGGCTGTCGTATACCTCGGCAAGGTGTTCGAGGATCTCTGGTTCTTGGGGATCAATGGCGACCGCTTTTTCGAGTTCGACAGCCGCTTCCTTATGTTTTCCCAGGCGGAACAGAGCCCAACCCAGACTGTCGAGATAGGCGGCGTTTTTGGGTTCGGCGCCGACAGCTTTTTTGCTCATGCGCAGTGCCCGATGCAGGTGGCGATTTTCGTCGGCCCAGAGAAAGCTCAAATCGTTCATGGCCGAGACATCGTCGGGGAACTCATCGAGGATTTCTTCTAGAAGTTCCTCGGCGCGGGATGAGTTTGAACGGTTGACTTCAATTCCGGCCAATGCCAGGCGTACTCCACGTAGTGTTTCGCGGAGGTCCTGGTTTTTCCAGTCGGAGTCGAAGCGTTTCAATATGTCTTCATGGATTTCGGCCGCGCGGTCGTATTGTTTGGCACGGTAGAAAACCCAGCCTTGTTGGGCGGCGAAACGTGGCGAATCGCTTTTCAACGCAACCGCCTTTTTGGCCGCGGCGATTGCTTCGTCGAGTTTATCTATCATGGCCAGCGCGGTTGCCTGGTAATAATATGGAATGGGATCGTCTTCGGCGAGCAGTTTTTGTTCGAAGCCTTGGTGGAGGACTTCGGCCGCCTGGGCGTTACGATCATCGGCCAGCAGGCCGATGCTCCAGATCATGATCATTTCGGCTGCTTCTTGGGGATTGGCTTTGATGGCTTTGCGAAAAAATTCATCCGTCAGTTCGTAGCGTTTGGCGTCCAGGGCCAACAATGCCACGGCTAGAAAAGCGTCGGCGGAGGAAGCTGCTTTTGGATCTTTTTTTTCGCTTTGCCGGGCAGTTTCAGCTATACGATCGAGCAGACTCTGTTTATTAGGCTTGGTGTTTTGTTCCGCGACCTCCCGAACCAGGGATCCTACCGGTTCCAGTGAAGCGGATTGTTCGACGGCATTGCTCAACAGTTCCAGCAACGAATCCATGCGATTCTGTTTTCGATAGATATCTATCAGGCCGGCGTAGGCAACCGCGGCGGGGTGTTTGACCAGTAGGCTTTTGTATAGTTTTTCAGCTTTGTCCAGTTTGCTCGATTCACGGTAAGCATCGGCGAGTGCGTAGCCGGTCATGATGTTTTTCGGTGTTGCGGCATGCAGCTTTTCGAGCCGGGGGATGAGTTCGTTTTCCTTGTCCAGGGTCTTCAGGATTTCGTCCAATAACTTGTAAGGGACAAGACCTTCTTCTTGCAATGCGCTCTTGGCCTGTGTCGGTTTTTCAGTATTTTCCGTGGGCTCGGCGAGACAGGACTCGAGGCGTTGAAGGGCTTGTTCGTTTCGGCCTGCGCGAGCGTCTACTCGGGCGAGGCGATATTCGAGCAGTTTTTTGTCGGGTGTCGCTTTGTTCGCCTTTTCGAACATGGCTTTGGCCTTTTGAGGCTGATCGGCTTGCAGGAAGTATTCGCCGAAAAGATCGAACGGCGGATGTGGACCGCTAAGTAGTCGGCCGACGAGTTTTTCGTCCAGGCCGTACTTTTTAGGATTTTCCAAGGCATCGATAACCCAGGCGGCACAGTCGGCGGCTTCCTTGTATTTGTCGGCCATGAAGTGGATTTCCGACAGTCGCCAACGCATGACGACGTCGATGGGCTCATGCGGTTTACCTTTGCGTGTTTCGAGCAGTTGACGATAGATCTCGATGGAGCGGGCGAATTCACCGCCCATTGCCGTGCGGAAGGCAAGTTCCTCGACATCGATGGGATCACCGCCGCCGAGTTTGACAAGGCGATAGAGGTAGCGATCACATTCATGCGTTCGACCAAGTCGCTTGGCCAACTCGACTACGGTTTGGACGATTGTGCGCGAGTCGGGATCGTATCGTTGTGCGCGCTCGTAGCGTCGCAAAGCGTCGGATAGCCTGCCTTTTTGTTCCAGTGCTCGCCCGGTCGAGAAGAGTGCCAAGGCGTGAAGACGATCGCGGTCGAATTCGTTAAGAGGGCAGCGCGAATCGATGGGCAAAGGTGCTTCATCGAATGGTCCGGTAGCGCCAATAGCCGGGGGAATCGAGGCATTTCCCGTCTTTTCGACTTTATTGACAACAGGCGATTTGCCCGCATTGCTTGCATGGGTGGTTGTGGGCGGGAGAACCGTGAAGAAAAATGCCGGCAAAACAAGGAGCGGCAGCATAGGGGTACGGATGGCGTCTGCAAGACGAGCCGACTTCAGCGGGGAACATGAGCAATGCAAACAGACTCGCATGTCAAGTCTCCGACTTATCGCGGTTTTCGTTTAGATATTTTATCGCCCGAATTCTTCTTGGCTTTAGTCGACTTGCCGGCCGCCGACGATTTTGTTGATTTCTTTTTCGTCGTGACGGTTTTCTTTTTAACGGCTTTCTTTTTCGGGGCTTTTGCGGTGGCGGTCGGCTTCTTGCCGCCCGTGTCTTTTTTCTTGCTCTTGGTCGTAGTGGTTTTTGCGGCCTTGGTTGTTTTTCCGGCAGCCGTTTTCTTCTTGGCGGCCTTAGGTTCGGCTTTTTTGGCGGTTTCTTCCTGCTTGGCTTTGGCGGCCGGTTTTTTTCTGCCCGGCTTGCGAGGCAGACGGGCTTTACACTTAGGATCGATTTCGAGCAATATTTCACGCAACATAGACGAAAACGGATCGTCGGTCATGTCGGCGCCCAACTGGTGCAACTGCGAGCCGAATTCGATACCCTTGCTCTTGGGGATGGCCCGTTCCAGGCCAGGCACGACCCCGGCCTCGGCGTCCTTCTCGCTGATGAGGTCCAGAATTTCCATTACGCGAATCACGCCGGAATCGATAGGGATGGAATGGCCGCCCAGGGCCGTTTGCACCACGTAGGAAACCATGAAGGAACTGACACCGTCGATCTTGGAGATTTCCTCTTGGGCTGGACCGAGGTTCTTTTTCCGCAATGCTTCGAGATCGAAAGTATAGCCGTCTTCAAATACGTGCTGGAGCACTTTTTTCAGTCGTGTGGCTGCGGCAGGCGGGTCGGGTAGACGGGCCATAACCTCGGAAAGTTCGCGCACGCTACTGACACGCACTTCGTTCCAGTCGAAAAATGCGTCCACGATCTTGGCAAGGGCCTCTTCGGCCAGATCGTATCGGGCGTTTTCCAAACAGCACGCGAAGAGCAAATGCTCGATCACGGGACGCTCGGTAGTGGGAGCTACCGGGTTGTAGTGCTTAGCGAGTACTTTGTGAATATTAGTATATTGGGCTGAACGGTTTGAAGCTGCCATGGGACCGGTCGCTTTTTTAGTTATCAGTTTTCAGATTTCAGGTGTGAGACTAAAGACATAGGACATAAGACTTCAGGTTTCGGATTTGATCATTGAACATTGTTCATTGTGCATTTTCCTAATTCTTTCCTCATTCTGATTTCGACATTCGACATTTCTGCCCTCTATCCTCTATCCTCATCTTCATCATCCTCATCTTCCGCTTGCTCTTCCTCGGGCAGCACCTCTTTGAGAATGCGCGAGATTTCGATAGAGCGTTTGACTCCCTGGTCCAGGATGAACTCGATCCGCGGAGTATATCTGGTGTCGATCCGATCACTTAGTTTCGACTGCAGAAATCCAGCCGAACTTTTCAATCCACGCAAGCACAACGCCTGTTTTGCATCGTCGCCCATCACCGATACATGTACTTTGGCTTGTCGCATGTCGCCCGACATTTCCACGTAGGTAACCGTGACATCGGAAACTCGAGGATCGTTCAGTTCGGTGAGGATGGCCCAACTGACCACCTCTCGAACGGCTTCCGCGGCCTTCAGGGTACGTCGGGAGGTCATTATTGCTGGGCCTCGTATTTGTGTGTCGGTTAGATCAAGGTACTCGACGGATGGATGCCGATCCGAGGTGGGTTCGCTAGAAAGTTCTGGCGATTTCTTCTACTCTATAGGCTTCGAGGATATCACCTTCCTTGAGATCATTGAAGCCGGATAGCCTTATACCGCATTCCAGGCCTTCGCGGACTTCTCGCGCGTCATCCTTTTCGCGTTTGAGCGAGTGCAGCGGGTAATCTCCGATGACTCGATTTTCGCGAATCACGCGGATGCGAGCATCCCGTTCGATATTGCCGGCCAAAACCCGGCAGCCGGCGATAGTACCCAGACGGCTGATCTGGAACGTTCGCTGCACTAAGGCACGCCCCAGTTCCTTTTCTTGCTCTTCGGGTTTCAACATGCCTTCCAACGCGGCCTTGAGGTCGGCGGTGACTTGATAAATGATATCGTAGCGACGGATCTGAACGCCTCGTTCTTCGGCGAGCATTCTGGCGGCTTCGTCGGCAACCACGTTAAAGCCGATGATGATGGCATCGGAGGCGTCGGCCAGATGCACGTCGGCCTCGGTGACTCCGCCCACGGTGGCCTGCAGGATTTTAATTTGCACTTCGGGGTGTTCGAGCTTGGTGAGTTCTTTGCGGATGGCCTCGATCGAGCCTCGGACATCGGCGCGGAGGATGATATTGAGGGTTTGCACTTCGTCCTGGCCCAGACGGTCGAACAGGTTTTCGAGAGTGACATGTACCTGCGTGCCCGTGAGGGACTGCTGCCGCGCTTCATCCGCTCGATGTTCGGCGATTTCACGTGCCTGTGCGATTTCGGGGACGACGTGAAAACGGTCGCCGGCGCCGGGTGCTTCGTTCAGTCCGGTGACGTTCACCGGCATGGCGGGTCCGGCCGTTTTGTGTCGTTTTGTTGGTTTGAGTGTGTCGTACATCGCCTTGACGCGGCCGTAAGCCGTACCGCAAACGACTACATCGCCGACCTTCAGGGTGCCCTTTTCGACCAGCAGCTTGGACACCACACCGCGACCTTCGTGCAGTTCGGCTTCCAAGCAGGTTCCCACGGCCGGGCGGTCGGGATTGGCTTTGAATTCGTGCAACTCGGCCACTGTCAAGAGCGTGTCGATCAACTCTTCGATGCCTTCGCCGGTGATGGCACTGGTTTTCACGACTTCGGTATCGCCGCTCCATTCGCTGGGTAGAAGATCGTTGTTGGCTAGTTGCTGGTAGACGCGCTCGGTGGTAACGCCCGGTATGTCGATTTTGTTCAAAGCCACCACGATGGGTACATCGGCCGCGCGCGCGTGGCTGATGGCTTCCTCGGTTTGCGGCATTATGCCGTCGTCGGCGGCTACTACTAAGACAGCGATGTCCGTCACATTGGCACCCCGAGCCCGCATCTCGGTAAACGCTTCGTGGCCAGGGGTATCGACAAAGGCGATTGCCTGACCGTTCCTCTTGATTTGATAGGCTCGGATATGTTGGGTGATGCCGCCTTTTTCGCCCGAGACGACGTCTATGCCGATAACCTTATCCAAGAGCGATGTTTTTCCGTGGTCGACGTGGCCCAGGAAAGTAATAATTGGCGGGCGCGGTTTGAGCAGGGCGGGATCTTCCTCTTCCTCATCGACGGCGGTTAGCACTTTCTGTTCAAGGTCCACCTGTTGGCGGAAATCAACTTCTACTTCCAACTCGGCAGCCAGTAGTTCGGCCAATTCCGCATCGAGTTGGGCGCTGATGTTCATGGCGGTTGTGGCACCCAGTTTGAGCAGTTGGCCCAGGACCTGTGCCGCTGATATGCCAAGGGCCTCTGAGAATTCGCGCACCGTGCAGGGCACATTGAGCACGACATTGCTTTTTCTGGGGGCCGCTGTATTGGCGCCTGTACGACGGATGCGTTTGAGACGACGCGGCGGCCGTACGGTGGTGGTTTCTTCTTCCTGGCTTTTCCGTCGTCGGCCGGAGGCTCGCTTGCGTTTGAGCTGCCGTTGCTCGCGACCGCCGAGTGTTGTGCCCAACTCGCTGTCTTCAGGTGAAGGGCCGTGGCGTCCGCGGCGGCCCGGTGCGATGGCGGCGGCTTCGATTCCAGCCTGGTCAAAATCGGGCTCGAATTCTGTGCCTTTCTTCTTGCCGAAGGCTTTGCGCTTCTTTTCGTGTTTCTTGATATGCTCGGCCAGCGGTTTTTCGCCGGCGCGACTAGCCCGAATGGCGTCGACCGGTAAGCGAATATCCGGTTTTTGGGCGATAGGCTCTTTAGTTTTGCGGGCAACCGGATGTTTCTGGTTTGTTGGTATGGGTGCCAATTTGATTGCGGGCGCGGTAGGCTTTTGTGGTGTTGCCGGCTTCGTGGGCTTTGCCGTTTTTCGCGAATCGGGAAGATGTGGTGGCAGTTGCGGCGCGGTGGTGAATTCGGGTCGGATGGGTGCGTTTGGATCAACCGCCTCAGACGCGTCAAATGGCGTGGAGGCTGTGGGAGCCGCAGGTTCAAGGGGAACCGATTGTTCCGAGGTGGGTTTTTCCGGCGTGGTGGGCGCTTTGCTGGGCTCGTATCCGACTGGCCGTGGTGGTTCTGGAGCAGGGCGCCCCTTCATCACGGGAATTTTTCCCGAGCCGGCGCCCGGCATCGCATAGTCCTCACGACGAAGCTTTTCATCGCTCGGCGGAACTGCGCCGGGCGGTGTCATTGTCAAATCCGCTGGAGAAGATGCTTTGGCGATTTTTGCTCCACCCACATATGACTTGATTTTCTCAACTTCATCGTCAGTCAGACTGGCTAGCGCAGACCCTTTCCCCGTGACACCTGCTTGTGTGCAGATGTCTACTAGCGACTTGCTGTCGAGCTTCAGTTGCTTGGCTAGCGCGTAGATGCGAATGGGCAACGCAACTCTCCCTTTCAATACACCGGCTCAAGACTGCCTGTCTTGACCGCGACACATTACAAACTACTTCCATTTACATAGGCATTTTCTCCCTACCGAACGTCACTTGTAAAGTTGACGCAAGGAAAGCCCACCTTTGAAGGCTTCCCTCTTTCTCAGCATGGCTACCCTCACCCGTTGTATTGTCCAAAAAGTCGGCGAAGCACGAGCTTTGCATACACTTTGTCCGTTGGACGACTCTACGGGAATAATTCGATTTCGCGAGCCGGTTTGCCTCTATCAAAGCAAACCTACTCACCTGCCCCTCCTTCTGTTTCTTTTTTTTCATCTTCGGCCGATGGCGAAGAGTCTTCTGGTTCGTCGCCTGCCGTATCGGATTCAGCGAGTTTTTTTTCATTCTCCGCGTTTTGATCTTCAATGACTGGTTCGCCCTGTTTCTCCAACTCTGCCATCCGCGCGGCGTCGGCAGCCGCTTCAGCCTCTTCGGCTTCGGCCATGGCGGCTTCACGGCGCTCTTGTTCTTTCCGTCGGCGTCGTTGTTCGGCGGCTTCCTGTTCGGCCTCGAGGGCTTTAACTTCGGCCTGAGTGACGATGCGGTCGACCTGTTCTGCGGTAAGACCGCCCATTTCCATTAGGATGTCCGGTTCTATTACCGATAGGTCGTCGTAGGAAAGGAAGCCTTCGCCGACCAATTTGTCGGCCAACTCTTCATCCAGGCCGTCAAGTTCGCTAAAGCCGATGATTGCCTGCTCCAACTGCTCGTTGAGCTCGTCCTGGGTCATAATTTCGATGTCCCAGATGCAAAGCTTACTGCCCAAGCGGACGTTTTGTCCGCGGCGGCCGATGGCCAGCGAGAGTTGATCCTCGCGTACGAGTACGATGGCCCGGCCCAAAGCCTTACAGAGAATGACCTCTTCGACCTCGGCCGGTTGCAGGGCGTTGGGGATCATTACCTGCATGTCGTCGCTGTAACGGACGATGTCGACGCGTTCGCCGGAAAGTTCGTCGACGATGTTTTTGATTCTATTACCACGCACACCCACGCAGGCGCCTACGCAGTCGACACGTTGGTCGGAACTGGTAACAGCGACCTTGGTTCGATAGCCCGGCTCGCGGGCTACCGACTTGATTTCGATGACGCCGTCGATGATTTCGGGGATTTCCTGCTCGAAGAGCCTGGTTACAAGGTGTTTACGAGTGCGGCTGAGGATGACTTTGACTCGGCTCCCAACTTTGCGGACGTCGCAGACTGTGGCACGAACTCGTTCGTTGACGTGGTGGGTTTCGCCCGGTATCTGTTCACCGCGTGGGAGAATGGCCTCGATGTTGGAAAGGGCTACTGTTGCTGCACCTCCGTCATAACGGTGAATGGTTCCGGTCACCAATTGGTCCATGAGCTCCATATATTCGTCATATAGAGCATCTCGCTCGGCCTCGCGGATTTTTTGGATCATGACCTGCTTAGCCGTTTGCGCGCCGATCCGCTCGGCAATCGTTTCCGGCGTGAGAACGTTGCCGTCGTGTGTTCCATTGATCTGGCCCGTATTGCGATCGATAGTTATGACGATCTCTTGATCTTCGCCATAATGCTTCTTGGCGGCCGATACGAGCGCAGCCTCAATGCCGTCGAATACGATGGACTTATCAATGTTTTTGTCACGGTGAATTGCGTCAACAATCCGCAACAGTTCGTTGGGATTCATCGATCCTCACTTTTGCCTGTCTAAATAATCAGGCCTGTCTGGATATTGTCCTTGTGGACAGTGCCATCAAGGCAGTAGCCGAAAGCCGCAACTATCGATCCCGGATTTTATCACCAATGCGGTATGGGATCATACGCCCGATCTGTCGGACATACCACAATGGCACACCATCATCGCATCCACCCCCGAAAAAAAACCATTGTGGTCATGCCATATGGTCTGTCAATCCGGGGTGGTATAGGTCAAGGACGGCCTGACTGAACCAAAGCCGACCGCCAAAATGCCCTAAACCTTTTAATTGTCCACGACTTAGTGAAACCTGTAATCTTGTAAAGATACCGGCCGTTGGGGCGGGTGTCAAGGCGGCGAGGGTACCAAGTCGCTCCCAAAACCAGTAAACGAGCACTGTCTTTCGGCCTCCAAAAAACTGAATATCCTCCTGGCCTATATCTAAAAGTCACTTCAGGGCGTATAGGCAATACGTGTGGGTATCTCCATACTATTGATATACAATATACTAACCATGCATCGATGGTGAAAAATAATAAAAAAATGTGCCTGAAACTTCGCTGTGGCAAGCAGTAATGAATAGAAGGAAGCAAGCAAGTCTAAATTGGGATATTTCTGATCGGTAATGCCGGCCATGCTTCCTGGAAAGATCATCAAACAACGTTCCTTAACAGATCGCACCGCCGGGGGGGTCGTGAAATCGATGTGGCTGATGTTTTTAATACTTTTGCCAGGCAATACCTGATAGGATATCGGTGAATGTAACTGACTGGCTGCTGTTGTCGGGAGGACCACAACAAGCCATATGAACATTGTAAGACTTCTATCATTTATAGGTAACGAAAAGAGTTGCATCGAAAATCCGTGTAAACTAGGCTGGTAAATAGAAGCTGTTTCATGATTATCCAATTCTCCAGTCACGCACACCATCTTGTGGTTCGAGCGTAGAATTAATCACAAGATCGAGCACTCCACGAAGTTACGAAACGGCCTCTGTGTCGACGGAGAAAGTCATATTACTCTTTTAGATAGCAACCGTGACCACGACCAGTCGGCACCGATTCAAGATAGCGGTGTTAGTTTGTATTGTATTGGCTGCCGCGTGTGTATCATCCTTGGCTGGCGTTTTTACCGAAGTCCAGGATGCGGCAACTCGCATCAAAAATTCTCAAAACGTTTCTGCGACAGTTACAGGAGCCAAAGACACCCCCGGCTATCCGCGCCAGCCGTTCCGGGCACCAAGCGGCGATGAACTCGAAGCGGCCCGGTTGGCCGTGGAGGATTCGCTGACCAAGTTGTTCACCGAGTTGGAGGAGATACCCGTCGGCGCGAGTATCAAACGGGAACTTGCTCTGGACAAACTCGCGGAGCAGTTGGCCTCTAGTCGTCCCGACATAGCCGTGCTCTCCAGTATTCTGGATGGCCTGTCGGGCATAGTCTATCAACCCGGAATACCGAAATTTGAGGGACTGAATGACCGGCTGACGCGGTATATTGCCTTATGCCGACTCACATACAACAAAGAATTACGAACCATCTACAAACAACAACTGGCCAAACTCGACACGGCCCTGGCAGCCCCAGCCCGCGCCAGATCCCATGCCGAGTTGCAGCAGATCACAGAGGTCTACGCTTGGCTGACCACCTATTTTCAAGCACCGCAAACACGGTCGTGGCTGGAGGAGCGCTTTGCACGTCCTAATTTCGTGGCAGTGATGTCTCCTAACGTACTGGCCGGACAATTCGAGCAGGAGTTGCGACGCGATATCGAGATCAATGAAACTCGGCAAGGCATCACCACAACCGGCCGTAGCACGGCGATCGGCAACATGAAGTTTGAGTTGGTTCCCAACCGGGATATCGGGCAGTTACGGGTTGTCTTCAACGGCGACGCGAACTGCAAACTGAAGAGTCGCCGCAAGCGTGTTTGCATCAATGGGCAAATGCGCGCGAAATTATCGGCATCGCAAGATGTGTTCGCTGCCCGTACGTTATCGTCGGCAAAGGTTCCCGACGTGGATGTCTCTTGCGACTACCGGCCGTGCAATGCGGCAGTTTGCGCACGCAGCGAGATGATTCGTCGGGTAGGATCTCGCCTTGCCTTGCGGATCGCACAACGCAAGAAACATGAAGTGGACAGGATGGGTGCCCGATTTATCGAGCAGTCGCTGGCCAAGGAGATCGCCAAAATAGCCGGCGAAGAGTTGGAGCAGATGAACCGCACAATGGACGAGTTTGTATTCATACCTTTGCGAAGCGATGGTATCGAGCCGGAAATCGTCACCCGCACGAGCAAGACACGGTTCGAGATCATGGGCACTTTCTTCAGGGCAGGCCAATTGGCGGCACCGCAACAATGCCCGCCGGTAGACCCAAAATACGCTTGTTCCGCGTGGTTTCACGAATCAATGATCAACAATCTGGCTGTTCTTCTTGAGGGCGAGGAACTCGAGGAGCACTTGGTACGCGAGACGCTTTTTGAAAGTTTAGGGCTCTTGCCGGAAGAACCCGTCGAAAACGATCCTTCATGGATTTCGACCACGGTTCGTTTTGCCCGCCGCGATCCGTTTTCGGTTCGATTTATCAAGGATAAGATCCGGCTCCGCGTGCGTCTGGATGCGTTTTCGAACGAACTTGGGTGGCAGGACGGAGGTCCCTGGGAGGCACACACCGCGTATACCGTCGACACGACCGGAAAATACGTGATATTGCGGCGATGCGAACCTATCGAATTAAATCCAACAGGCTCACCGATTGACCGTCAAATGCAGGAGATACTCTCCCGAGTTCTCGTCAAAAGCGCCACTTCCGAAGGGATCACGCTTTCGGGGCAGTTGCTCGATGATCTCAATATAACATTGTCATCCGCGCTATTGTGCGACGGATGGGTTTGCCTAATGCTGGATTGTCTGAAGACAGAACCGTCGCCTCCCTGAATATCAACCCGGTCCGGAAACCGAACGATTTTACATTATTCGGAAAATTCGCCATTTGAAGAAATAACAAGGCATGAGAAGTTTTTAGGATAACAAAAAGGAAAAGTCAGCTATGAAAGTCTCGCGATTGCTTTTGCTATTATGCGTCGCACAATTGTACGTGGGAGTCTCCGAGGTAGCGTTTGCCGCGAAGGAGTCAACGGAGCCAAGTGCAGCCGACCGCTTGGAAGACTGCAAGTTGCTGATGTGCTTCGAGGGTAAGAGTTCCTCCGTTATCTTCGATTTCGGTGTTGCAGCCGAGGCCTACCGGAGAATTCCGGCCCTGAAGGAAGGCAATGTAATACTCAGTGCCAGCAGTAGCGGAGCCCTCCCCGCCATCTTCTTCTCATGCAACGGATTCAACGACGAAAGCTTAGAGAAATCTGCCCAGTGCATTAAAGATTGTACCTCGACACTCAGCTACATTCGCAAACACGAAAGCAACTTCGATAAGGCAATCAGCCTTTTGATGGGCGAACCGACGGAAATGTCCCACGACATCCTCAAGAAGGTGATTGGCCTGCTATTTGACGTGGACGATTGGGAAACGGCTAAGGACGTTTTCGAGATTGCCGACAGGAGTAAATACGAGTTCCGTTTGCCTGTTATGATAGTTGCCGCAAATCACGAAGTGATCGACAATCAGATCCCGAAATCGCTCTTTGCGGGCAAGGAAGAAAAGGAGTTCGATGTCACAAACTATTCTGTTTTGTGGAAACCCGAGGTCTACGATTTCTATAAGAAACGACCGCAGAAGTTCGCTTCCGCCAATCCCGACCTGCGTCTGGGCGAAACGCCGTTAATAGGCAAGGCATGCACGTACTTCGTCAACGAGCCCATGTTCGAACTGCTGAAGCGTCTGCCTCCCGAGGAACGTCTTGCCGATCTGCGCTTGATGAAAACTCCCCGAGACATGGTGATGGCGATTATGGCTTCGTCCTGCGAACCAACTTTTTTCCCGCCGATCGAGGAGAGGGACTATGATCTTCTGATGGTAGGCGACCGTCTGGGGAACCGGGGCAACAGTGTGCGCCGTATATACTCCGGCGGATTTGTCATGCCGCTGGTTGCCCAGGACGTCCGCCGTTTGCTGCCGCATTTGCGCGTGCTGGGTACCGGCAGCTTTCCGCATCCCCAGATGATTGCCAAGTATCTACGGGCCAGATACATAGTGGATACGAGTCAAACATGCCGTTTCTCGGCCTGGTGGGCCGATCTGAACACGGCACCGAAGGGTCCGGAATGGAAGAGCTATATGTTCGGCAAACTCACGCCCGACAAGGCGCTTGCCATTGGGAGCAAGCGTGCCGCTGTGAGCCTGCAGACCGACAAAGTCTTTCCGCCTATTGTTGCTCGGCCCGCATACAACTCCGCCGCCGAGCATGCACTGGGCGGCCCGCGGGCCGCCGCGGCTGACTCGCCTTTACCGACGCGCCGCGGCCTGGGAGATCTTGCAAGGCCTATCCAGCAGTAAGCTTTGTCGTCGGAGGGAGAATGATTTGGAAATAGACTTTAGATTAGGTAGTTACCTTATCGTGTCCATAAAATTGACTCGGATTGGAGTTCTCTCCACTCGTTTTACATAGAGTCTTTTTTATGTGTTATGGGAAGCTGCACCAGCACATGGGTTCCCTGCCCGAGCGTGCTCTCGATGGATGCTTCGCCACCGAGAATTCTTGCGCGTTCGCGAATGCTTCTCAATCCGAATCGATCGGTTCCCACAGTCGACATATCGAATCCACTTCCCCAGTCTCTGATCTCCAACTGTACTAAGTCCTCTAGTTCGCGGAGAGAAATTATTACCTTCTCGCTTCCGCTGTGACGGGTGGCATTATTCATTCCTTCCTGAGCAACGCGATACAGGGCATTCTCCAGCAGTGGATCGAGTCGCTCGAGTTCTGTATCGTAAACGAATTCCACTCGAGGAAGAATCTCGCTCTCCCGCATGGCAATCAACTCTTTGATCGCTTCTACAATGCCGGATTCCTCCAAGGCGGGTGGGCGCAGGTCGGCAATCAGTCGTCTGGTTTCCGCCAGGGCGTTATCGAGCAAGTTACGCCCGCTTTGATAGGCCCTGACTCCCGCGTCTGAATCGGTGTTTTGCAATTCATTGAACATCTCGAACTGCATCGTTGCCGCGGAAAGCAACTGTGCCACACCATCGTGTATTTCATAGGCCACGAGTTTCAGGTCGCGTTGTTGTGATTCCAGAAGCAGCTTGAGTGCCTGCTGCTCCTCTTGAAGAGCCTCCTCGGCGCGTTTGCGAGCGGTAATATCGTTGCCGATACAAAGGATTTCCCTCGGGCGGCCTGACGTATCACGAATTCCCTTGTTAGTCCATGCGATCCATTTCGACGTGCCGTCCTGCTGGATGTTCTCGTTTTCGTTGTCTTGGTATCGCTCGGGATGTTCACAGATATCGTGAATCAGCTCTTCCAGATTCCGCCCCGATTGCTCTATGAACGGTACAATTGTACCAACAACATTTTTGCCCAGTAGCGCGCTCTCCGTGTAGCCGAAGAAGGATAGTGCATGGCGGTTGGCAAAAGTAACATTTCCCTGCGCATCCATGCGCAGGACGATACTGCAAGACTCTTCGACCAATTCACGGTATTTGGCCTCATTCTGCCGGAGTTCTTCCAGTATGGCCTGATGGCGCACTGCGTCGGCTTCCAGCAGGCTGATTTTTTGACGCAAAGCAGCACATTCAACAGCCAGGGGATCATCCACCGATTCCGGCGAACGGTTACTGCCGGACGATGGCGAGTCGGTTTCACCCGTTATGTTCCGTTCCATGCCTATTCTCCTGTCGAGAAGACGTGAAGTTAATAGTCGATGCAACGCCGAGTATTATAGTTCAAATCAGTCCATGCTCCATCCCCCCCCGCGGGTATCATCATGGTTCGGAAACTATACTGTTAGAACCATCGATCCACCAATGCAGTACATTGGTTCTGCTACCTTTGTAGGCGTGTGAAGCCTGGATAAGCAGACGATTTGGGGTGTTGTCATTTTTAGTGCCGACGACGATGCTGTTGGAATATGCGCCGGTTCCGGCTTCCCGTATTCTCAAATAAGTGCCGTCATCCCAGTTCAGTCCGTCGGCTGACGTGTAGAGAATCATGTGTCCCGATCCTTCACCATAGGCGCCGCTTCGACCGTGCATGAAGAACCTCCCACCGAAGGCGATGAACTGCGGATTGCGGATTTTTCGGCTCAGGTGCGAGGGTCCCACCTTGGACCACGTTCTTCCGCCATCGGAGCTTGTGACGTAATCGAGATCGTGCTCATTTTTCCGGTTGTAAACGAAGGCGATCAAGTCACCGTTTTTCAGACGTCCCAATGATCCGTAGCCGCGGTCTTTTGTGTTGAAGGGCAAGACGCTTCGCCTGGAGAATGTCTTCCCGCCGTCGCTGCTGACATGAAATTCGTAGATGTGTTCGTCCGTGGAGCCCCACCAGGTTACAGTGGCGTCATTGGCGAAATGGAGCGACATGATTTCTCCGTCTTGATATATGGCGTCATAGATCCGGCCGCGCGTT
This sequence comes from Pirellulales bacterium, assembly GCA_016934075.1. Taxonomy (GTDB): domain Bacteria; phylum Planctomycetota; class Planctomycetia; order Pirellulales; family Thermoguttaceae; genus JAFGTN01. The sequence continues at coordinate 2,487 of JAFGTN010000152.1, read as the reverse complement.
TTACAGACAGGTTTGGGCTCACTCCAGGTCCGGCCTCCGTCGGCACTCTTGGTATATAAAGGTTTCCAATAAGGTTGCCACAACGGCGTTTTCGACACGTCGCAGATGAGGTAGAAGAGAACGATTTCGTTCTGATCCGTCACAACTGCCTTCTCGGCCATCGCGGTTCGTCCCTCGCCTTTCTTGAAGAGCTTTTTGGAAAACGGCAACGGCTTTCGCGCGCTCCACGTTTTACCACCGTCTTCAGAGCGTTTGAATTCCATCCATCCGACTGCCGAGTGTCCGTCATGGTCATCGGAGCAATTCGGATAGAACGCGAGAATCTTGCCGTCCTCGTATTCCACCAATGCGTGCCCCAGGTGCCCGCTACGATTGCTCTTGGAATGATCGACGAAGAGAATGCCCTTGTTGGGCGGATCGGGTGGTGTGATTCTGAGCGCGGATGTCGAAGTTGACTGCGCCCTAGATGGGTTGGCTGCTAAGGTAAGAACGATTGTGATCGCCACCAAACAGAGGCCGATCAAGATCCGATGGGAAGCTGTGGGAGCGGATCCGCGCGTCATGAGTGATAGGGCAAGCTTCAACATTGTTTCCTCGGACGGCTGTGACCTGTGATGGAATAACCAACATATCGAACGGTCTATCATATCGTGCCCCCGCTGGCATCGTCAAGGTTTGAAGACTAAACTGTAACCAGACGATACTGTTCAGCCCGATGAAGCCCGTCTATAAAGGGCGGAGAACTCGTCTTATATCCACCTTATAGGAGGAACCTGACTCATGATTATCAAGACAACAATGCTTATTGCACTGGTGCTGCTGCCCTCAGCCGGTGGACTCGCTGCGCAAGACCACAAAAAAACCAATCGTTCGGCCCCGCAGCAAAGTGGGATCGTGACCGTCGGCGGCGTGAAGATCGATTTGGCATCGCCGCCGAAGGGGCTCGCGCTGCATCCGAATCTCGGCATCCTGGCCGCCGAGGCGGTTCAGGGAAAGATAATCCACCGCAGTGGGAAGATAGTCTGGGTGCCTCGGGCAACGATCACGCCCAAGGGCGACTACCTCGTGTTGTTCCCGCATGACCGCGGGCAATGGTACCAGGGTAAAACCTGGACATTGCTGCCGGGCAAAAGGCCCGCCGGTTGGCATCTCAAGAAGTTCGACCGGATGGACGAAGGGACGGTGGTGAGTCTGGGAGGAGAAAAAGCAGCGTTGTTCATCCGCACGGCGGAAGGGCATATCTGGGAAAGTCGAACGGATGACGACGGCAAGTCCTGGAGCGAGGCGAAACCGACAACCATGGTTCACCCCGATGCCCCGCCCATGATCTTCAAACTAGGAGACGGCAAGACGCTGATCTCGTTCATCCACAACCGCTACGATCCCAAGAAGCCGCACTTCGACAAGGCTGCCCGAAACGAATTGTGGTGTTCGATCTCGAAAGACCAGGGCCGCACCTGGAGCGAGCCGCGGTTCGTCTTTGCCGGGGCGACGGGCGGAAAGCATATCCACAGCAACTCCTACATAGACATGTTTGCCGACGGCACGCGCATCCATATCTTCTTGGGCCAATACGGCCGGCAGTTGCTCTACCTCAATTTCGACGAGTCGGACATAGCAAAGTTCCTAACGGAGAACGAGTTGGCCGCCGTTAGGGAATCCTCTGGCTAAGATGTTACCGAAAAGGGGGGTACCTTCATTGCGGAAATGGAACAGTCGTTGCTTGAGAGTCAAGCGGTCAAGGCGGTAAAAACAGACATGGTTGTATTGCAGAACAGCCTGAGACACCTGAGTGAGCAAACAGCTTCTCATCGTGACCTGCTCCACACGATCTCGACTTGACTTGTCGGTTAGGACACGGTTGAGGACGAAAAAGCGGGAAAGAAAAATAGATGCTGAAAAAAGGGAAGAGATTCTTTTATAATACTAATCGCAGAAACGGCAATTGGAAGCGCTGATAAACCCTCCCGCTACTACGAGCACGATGCGTAACAGGGGTCAAACGCCTGTCGCTGTTACGTGTCAAAAGCATTCACCTCGTCGCTTCGAAAACCACAGCGTCAGCAATCACCAGACCCTTCGAGCCGCCGGCATGAATCTCGACGAACCCGGTGGCACCCTCGTCGAACGCAAACGTGCCGATCTGCCGCGAGTTCTCGGGGCGCATGCGGACGGTTGTTTCACCAGAGCGATGCCGGACCCGAACATCGAACTCGGTGCCTGGGCAAAAGGGCGTAGCCTCGCTGAATGAAATTGCGTACTTGCCGGCCTTCAGATCGGGCGTGAAGCGGGCGAACTCACCAGCGGTGGGACGACTCCCGTTGGTCAGGTAAAAACCGCCATGACCGCGTCGACCCTTGGGGCAGCGGCAAAATCGATGGCCGACCCAGAAGAAGGGCGTCGCATAGAACCCCGGATCGCGGTCATCGATGGTGACATGGTCACCAGGCGGATCGCTCCGAACGCCCATTTCTACGCGGAATCGCT
>JAFGTN010000151.1 GCA_016934075.1 Pirellulales bacterium | reverse complement strand
TGCCAGATAATTCGGCCGGGCACACCGCTGGTGCTGGGCACAGGCGGGTTCGGGGCCGATTTGCGCTGCGGCGAGAGCGGATTCGGCCGGCCGGAAAATGCCATCGGCATGGTGGCGGGGGCCCAACTGGTCCGGCGCGTGAAATTACCGTACCGCTGTTCGGCAATGGTCACCGGCAGCCGGCGTATCGACTGCCGTAGCGGTTACGAACGCATGATGACCGCAATGCAGGCCTGGCAGAGCGGCGCACACCTTGTGCTCCAGGGAATGGGTATCCTCGATAGCATCAATAGCATGTCGTATGAGCAGTTCATCATCGATGCGGAAATCTGGGGCTACATCCGGCGTCTGGCCCGGCCTATCGCGGTGGATGACGACAATCTGGCGACGGATTTGATCCGTGAAAACGACGGGAACTACCTGGCCCATGAGCATACCGTGCGGCACATGCGGAAATCTATTCATGTTCCCGCGCTGGTGCCCGCCGAAAGCTACGAAAGCTGGTTGGAAAGCGGTGGCCGGGATGTTGTGGATTACGCTGTTTCCCGCGTGAAAGAAAATCTGCTACAATCACATCCACCGCACCTGCCCGACGATGTCCAGAGAGAACTGGACATGTACGTGGAAACCCGTCGTAGGGAGATTTCCTGAGCGGGTGGGTGGCACTGGCTGCTTGTCAGCCAGTGTGGGCCGAAACATTCCGAAAACACAAGCTGACAAGCAGCCCGTGCCACCAGCCGCTCATAGTTACAACCCGAGGACATCGTGACACTTTCGCCACAACAAATCCGATTGCTCAAACAGACGTTTCTGGACTACCAGCAGACCTCGGAGTTCCTCGAGCGGCCGTTAATCATTGACAAAGCCCAGGGACTGTACTACTGGGATAGCGACGGCAAACGCTACTTCGACTCCATAGGAGGCATTTTCGTAGCATCATTAGGCCATCGACATCCGCGCGTGGTCGAGGCCGTGAAGCGTCAGTTGGATCTAATTACATTCGCGCCACCACTACACGGTGTGTCCGATATCACGCTACAATTCGTCGACAAGCTGGCGAGTGTGTCTCCGCAAGGCTTAACTTTTGTCAAGCCCTATAGCGGCGGTTCGGAATCGGTGGAGTCGGCCCTCAAGTTCGTGCGCCAATATTATAAACAAACCGGTCGGGCCCAGAAGTACAAGTTCGTGAGCCGTTATTACGGCTATCATGGCAGCTCGTTCGGGGCTATGTCGGCCAGCGGCACGGGCAAACGCAAAACTCCATTCGAACCGCAGATGGCCGGCTTCCTCAAGGTCATGCCGCCCACATGTCTACGCGACCGTTTCGACTCGTGGGAGGAATGCAATCGCTTTGCGGCGGGCATGTTCGAGGATGTTATCGTACAAGAAGATCCGAATACCGTGGCCGGGATCATCGTCGAACCTGTGGGCAACACGGGTGGAATTATCACGCCCACGAATGAATACTATCGCATGCTCCGCGAAATCTGCGACCGCCACGACGTGATGCTGATATTCGACGAGATAATCACCGGCTACGGCAAGACCGGCTCGATGTTCGCCGCGCAGACGTATGGCGTGACGCCCGACATCATCTGCGGCGGCAAGGGGCTTTCCAGCGGCGTGTTGCCCTTGGGCGCGATGATCGCGCGCCAGGACATGGGCGACGCATTTTTCGGTCCGGCGGAGTCGGAAATCCAGTTCGCACACGGAAACACATTCGCCGGCAATCCGCTGGCCTGCGCGGCCGGTATCGCTGTTATAGACGAAATTGTAGAGCGGAACCTTTGCGCCAAGGCCGGCCGTTTGGGCGAGTATCTCCGCGGGAAACTCGAAGGGCTCAAACAATACGGAGTCGTACGCGAAGTTCGCGGCAAGGGTATATTGCTGGGCGTGGAATTGGTCAAAGACACCGACACCAACGAACCGTTCCCCGAATTGGGCCGTGACTTGAAACAGACGGCATTGGATAACGGACTGATCATGCGGATCGATCCATCCTGGTTCGCCGTGGCCCCGGCATTGATCGCGGAGGAAACCGACATGGATGAACTCGTAGACCTGATTGACAAGAGCCTGAAACAAGCATTGGACAAGATTCAAAGGTAGAAGTGGACTTTTGCAAAATTGCGAGTCAAGGGCACATGTGAAAGAAACCTTTGCGAAGCGAAGGTTTCTTTTACATTGTCTTGCCTGACACTAATTCATTTACAGATAACAAGTTAACATCTCTGCGGCACTTAGATATAAATTGCCGGCTGCGCCGCCAATTTATATCTAAGTGCCCTTGACTCGCAATTTTGCAAAAGTCCAACTAGAGCTGAGCGGAAAGGTGGCTTGATGAAGTCCATCAAGGAGTATGTGAGTCGAGTCAGCCGTCGGAGATTGGCGGACGATCTCTGGGAACTCGTCAATATGCCCAGCCCGACATGCGGCGAACGACGGGCAGCGCTGCGATTCGCCGAAATGCTGCGCGAGTGCGGTGCGGAAGTGGAGGTAGACGAGAACTTCTCCCAAAGCCCAAACGTAATCGGGCGTCTTCGAGGAACACGGCCGGGCCGAACGTTGCAGCTTGCTGGGCATATCGATCATATCGACGTGCCTCACCCGCCTCCCACGCGCGACGAAAAAATCATCAGCGGCCGAGGTGCCGCCGACATGAAAAACGGCCTGGCTGGCATTTTGGAGATCACCCGCCTGCTGCACGACCGGAACGACTTCGCCGGAGAACTGCTGGTGACGGTTTTCGGACGTCACGAAGCCCCGCGAGGCGATTTTCGTGGCCTGAAGTCCCTGCTGGATCGGGGTGTGAAGGGCGACGCGGCAATCGTGTTCGAAGGGCCCGACAACGCTGTGGTTGTGACGGCTATCGGTATGGCAATATGGAATATCACGCTTCGCCGCCAAGGCCGGGCCTGCCATGAAATGGCGGGATCTGAAAAAGGATGGGATTTGATGAGGGCAATGAGAGATGTGCTGGCGCTTTTGGAGGTGAAAAACACGGCTCTGCTCAAGACAGCGGAGAACTACCCGTTGCTGCCACCCGAGTCGGTGTTTGTGGGACAGTCACACTACGGAGATTTTTACAACCGGGTACCTGCTAGCGCCGCTTTGCAAGGTACTCGGCGTTGGCACCCAGGCAGGACCTTCGAAGAGATACAGGCCGAGTTCGCCGCCTGGTTGGGCGAGGTGAAACTACCGCGGGGCATCACGCTGAAAATTGATTGGATCGAAGTGGGAGACGCGTATGAAATCGATGAGAGCGAGCCGATTGTGCAGTCGATGTTGTGGGCATGGCGGAATGTAGCGGATTTGAAACTGAGCGTGTGCGGGCACAGTTCGATCAACGACACCTGCAGGCTCGTCGCGCATGGGAAAGTACCGGCCGTGCTGTGCGCTTTCGATACTGAAACGGCCCATGCCGATTACGAGTTCGTGCGACTGGACCGGATGGAACGAGCCTGCCAGGTAGCATTGGCGGCAAGCATCGATTATTTGAGCAGTGAGCAGTGAGCTTAGGACCGTAGGCCGGGTTGTAACCCCGGCGGATTGGCTGTCGGCAAACGCCGGGTTACAACACGGCCTATAGATGTAGCCACGCCGCTGATGTCTCACAGCTCATCACATGAAGGAAATAAACATATGAAAGCAGTGGTTTGGACGGGCGAGCAGACGTTTCAACTCCAAGATGTACCGGAACCGAGACCGGAATCCGGCCAGGTCGTCGTGAAGGTCGAAGCTGCCGCGATCTGCGGCACGGATTTGCATTATGCCGATTTCCAAAGCACGCCGCCGATCATACCCGGGCATGAGGTTGCCGGAATCGTTGTGGAAAAGGCCACAGACGTGAATAATTTCTCAATCGGCGATGCGGTTGCTCTGGATCCCGTGCAACGCTGTGGTGAATGTTACGCCTGCGCTTCCGACTTCGCGCATCTATGTCTGAATACTCGGCACCTGGGCAGCAAGTGTGCTCCCGGCGGTTGGGCCGAATATGTGGCTGTCGATGCGGCCAATGCCTACCGAATTCCCGAGGGCGTTTCTTTTGCCTCGGCGGCACTCGCCGAACCGGCCGCCGTTTGCTACCAGAGCTTCCGTCGCGCCCGGTTGCAGGCCGGGCAAAACGTACTGATTATAGGTGACGGACCCTTCGGGTTGCTGCACGCGGCTATTGCCCGCATACTGGGCGCGAAAACCATCATAGTGGCCGGCCATTATGACGAACGACTCGCCCGCATCGTGGGGCACACGCGCGCCATTTCCTGCAATACGCACCGCGAGGACTTGGGTGCGGTCGTGGCAGAAAGGACCGGCGGACTGGGCATGGATGTGGCAGTCGACGCAACCGGTGCCGGTGCCACGCCGAACATTGCTATTTCCGCGTTGCGACCGCGAGGCACATTGGTTATTTTCAGTTATATCTGGAACCCGCAACCAACCGATTTTCCAGCAGTGCACCTCAACGAATTGAACCTTGTAGGATCGTGCCGCTCGTTGGGATGCTTTGAACCGTGCCTGCAATGGATGGCCGAGGATAAACTGCCCGCCGAGGACGCCGTCGACCTGCAAATACCCTTGCAACATGTCAACGATGCCATTAGTGAGTTGGCGCAGCATAAAAAGGATCTTTTTAAGGCGGTGTTGCTGCCTGGCCGTAAATAAAGGTAATCACATGCAGGGCATGGAAACCACATTCCCGCTTCATTGGCTGGATTATCTGGCCTTCGGCACCTATTTTCTATTGCTCTGCGTGATCGGGTTTTGGGCAGGTCGAAAAGAGAAGAATCGCTCGGAAGATTACTTCCTGGCCGGCCGAACGCTGCCTTGGTACGTGGTGGGCACGTCATTCATTGCCTCGAACATCAGCACCGAGCATTTTATCGGCATGATCGGGGCCGCATATATCTACGGCATTTCCATCGCCATGTACGAATGGGGCAACATCAACGCCTTCAGCGTGCTGATCTGGCTGTTCATTCCCTTTTTGCTGGCCGCAAAAGTCTTCACCACCCCCGAGTTTCTGGAGAAACGTTTCAACAACTTTCTGCGACAGTTCTTCGCCGTGGCAACGGTTATCAGTAATGTCACGGCCTTTCTGGCCGCGGTGCTCTACGGTGGCGGATTGGCGCTCGAAAAACTTTTTTCCGGCACAATCAGCCGCATTACGGCGCCCGTTACCGCAAGCCTGGTCGGCCAGGAACAAATGCTGGCGATTTTACCGGATGTCAACTTGTGCTTTGCTATTGTGGTATTGGGCGTGGTGGCCGGTTCCTGGGCCATCTACGGCGGGCTGAATTCGGTGGCTTGGACCGACTTCTATACCGTGATTATCATGATCGCCGGTGGCATGGTGGTCACGGTGCTGGGGCTGAATATGCTTGCCGGCGAATCCGGCTCGCTGGTCGATGGATTCGAGGTGATGATCGAGAAAAATCGGGCAGAATCCGGTGTTCATGCCGAGGCCGCGGTCTATCATGCGCAACGGATTGTGCAGCAAGACAATTACAACCGCATGTCGGTTATACAGCCCGCCTCGCACGAAACGGTGCCCTGGCCGTGTCTGTTTACCGGATTTCTTACCGCCGGGATCTGGTACTCGGTTCTCAACCAGTTCATGATCCAGCGCGTGCTGGGCGCGAAGAACATGTATCATGCCCGCATGGGGATCGTGCTGGCTGGTTTCATGAAAATCCTTTTGCCGCTGATCATTGTCGTACCGGGCATGATTCTTTTCGCGCGGCACCCGGAGGGTATGTTTCAACCCTGGGAAGACGTCCGCCGCGAAGCGGATCAAGGTTATATTTTCATGCTCCAGAACCTGGTACCCATGGGATTGCGAGGGCTGTTTCTGGCCGCGCTGTTCGGGGCCATCCAGTCCACGGTCAATTCCGTGCTCAACTCCACGGCGACGATCGTCACACTCGATTTCTACAAACGAATGTTGCATCCTAACGCCTCCGAGAAACATTTCGTCAAGGTCGGAGTTTGGACCAGTGTGACAATTCTGCTTATCGCCATCGTGATGGCCTGCTTCGTGGGGCATTTTACGGGCGGGCTGTTCGAATACATTCAGACGCTGATCGCCTTCTTCGCGCCGCCGTTCTCGGCCGTTTTCCTGCTGGGTATTCTCTTCAGACGGATCAATGGCAAAGGAGCCACGGTGACTGTGATTATGGGATTCATATTCGGATTCCTGATTAAGGTTTATCTGGTGCATTTCCCTGATCTCTTCGGACGCGAGGTTTATGCATTCGTCAAACCTTACAGTAACCAATCGTTGATTCACTGGATTTTTTGCGTAATTTGCTGCGTTGTTGTCAGCCTTGCTACAGCTCCGCCCAGGCCCGAACATGTGAGTGATCAACTCACGCTCAATTGGCGTAAGCTGAATATTTTCGAAGAGCTTGGAGGCCTATGGTACAAGAACGTGATCTTCTGGTGGGGGCTGTTCGTCGTGCTGGTGCTGGTGCTGGTGTTCGTGTTCTCGGGGTAGTGTTGATCTATCAATAAACGAAGCCGTCCGGGAATTATGTGTTGATTTCCGGTAGGGCGAAGCTCCTGCTGAGCCGAGGACTACCAGAACGTTGTCTCTGATGCAATCGGCTCAGCAGGAGCTTCGCCCTTCCTATTCCCGGACACCCTCTAATAACTACAAGTCAATCCTCGGAAACTCGCCTTCGGGATTGTCCATCGTGTCGTGCAGCAGCGTCATGAAGTGGCGTAAATTGTCGAAGGTGCACATCGGCTGGAGTGTATGATCGATATTGGGAAAATATCTTCCCCGCTTGAGCATGGCTGGTACTTTGCCGGTGATCTCCGACTCTATTAGATGTTTGTTGCCCTCGTTGAGCACTTCTTTTTCCAGTCCGCCCATCAGTATAAATCGTGGATCGGCTTCGCCCAGCGCCGGCAGGTCGCCGTTGGCCTTGACCTCCAGCGGATAGACCGCGTTGGCTCCCAACTTACTCAACTCGGGGATGAGTTGCGCCACATCGCCGTCGGAATCGACGGCAAACATATCAATGTCGAGCGATTGCTTGAGTCGGGCCACTTCGCGATACGATTCGCCGCAGAGATCGACGAACTGCCGCGGGCTGATCATCATGCCGTGATTGTAGCAGCAGTCTTCGTGCAAGAGCACTATCTCCGGATGTAAATACTCCACCAGCGGAAACTGATACGTCACTCGCATCTCGTGTTGCCATTGAATGATATCGCGAGCCAGTTCCGGATCGTCGTACATGATGGTGCATGCCCGCTCGGGTCCCATCAGGTCGCGGATTCCACCCCAGGTGCTGCCCAGGTTTATGCACAAGGGGCGGTCACGCTCGACGTATGGTTGGCAGGCCTCAGCAACCCGCTGGACGGGCCAAGGTGGAGAGGATGCCATACACTTCTTGTAATGATCCCAGCTTTCTCGGTCGCGAACATGGTAACTTTCGAACGCCGGCATTGAATAAGAATCGTCGTTACCGATGACTTGCCGTGTTACCGCCCCCGTTTCATATTCGATCACCTCGAAACCGTCACGGACACTCTTTTCGAGTTCCACCCGCCCCGGGCGATCGCAGGCCCAGAAATGCACCGTGATCGGAGATAGCGTGCCCCAATATTGCGACCAGGGCAGGCTGGCCTCGGACTTAAATGCATTCTCCTCGGTCCATCCGAGCACGCTCCGCGGCATCCCGGTCTCCACCAGACGCCGATGGATCTCTCCCCAAGCTCCACCAAACGCCACTCCCGACGCACCCGGCAACCCCAGAATAGGCACATAGTCCACCGCATCACCACGGCACACGGCTCGAAATCGTTCGATGTGGTTCACTGAGGTCGGTTCCCATTATGAGATGGCAGAGGGTAGATGGCAGAGGGCAGATGGCCGATGGCAGATATATTAGCCAACCGCAACTTTTTAACATTGATCATTGATCATTATACCTTCGTCATTCTTTCCTCATTCTGATTTCGACATTCGACATTTCTGCCCTCTACCCTCTGCCTTCTGCCCTCTATCCTCTCTCCCCCCAGACATCGCCCGCGTGGCGCCGGTGCTGATACCGCCGTCGACCAACAGTGTCTGCCCGGTGATGTACTGGCTGGCGTCGGAGGCCAGGA
>JAFGTN010000150.1 GCA_016934075.1 Pirellulales bacterium | reverse complement strand
CGATGTCGGGTTGCAGGTGTGCGTATTGTGCTACCAGGTGCGCGTCGCCCGACCACTTGCCACACCAGCCGTAGGCCCCGCGGCCGGCAAAGACTTGTGAGGCCAGGCTCTCCAACAAGGCAACATCGCTTTTCACTCCCGGCACGTTCAAGAGTGTCGGCCCCAGCGGCTCGATCACTCCGTGGACAAGCCGCGCCAATTCGTGGTGCGTGTGCTCGTTGGTGAAACGATACCCGTGGGTCGATTCGCAGGGTAAGAGCGATTGGTAGCCGTGGTACATGATGCCGCGTATGGGCCGCGCGATCTTGGTCCAAAAAGCCTCGCGTAGATGCATGGGCGCGATAGTGATGAAGGGCGCCTCGGCTTCTTCGACCTCCCAGCCGGCCTTAAATGCGGGAGATTCTTTCCCTTCTTCCGGTATGGGGGCCGTGTAGCGGCGATACCAGATGATTTGTGTCATTTTCATCACTTGCTGCTTGGGCGACACGCCGCCGGCCATGGCCAGGAGTTCGTCGGTAGCGATTCCGATGCGAATGGGATCGGGATAACTGTAGGTCCACTGCGACAATACATCCACATCGCCGCCGCTGCCGTAGACGCTTGCCACGCGCACGGCCGGGTCGGTGAAAACCCAAAAATCCTTGCGGCCTGTCGATTTCAGCCCGCGAGTCAGTTCGCTGTTCATCCGGTTCCAACCGTCGCCATCCTTCCAGAACCAGCGATAGTAAAGATATATGGGATTATTGTCATCGATTACCCGATTTTTGGGGAAATCCTTGATCGTGGTATATCGTACACCCCATTTCGATTTGATTTCCTTGGGGATCTCCTGCCCGCTGGCCTTTTTGAAGGCCCGCCGATCGTGTTCGTGGAAACAAGGTTGGGCATTGCCGCCACGAACTTCGGTATGTGCAAGGGCAGCGCCGTAGGCCGGGAAGTGACCATAGGTTTGTGCCATCGAGGCGCCCACATTGTGGCTGAACTTTGTTAACTCGTCGAACAGCGGGCAGATATCATGCGTGCCGTGTTGTTCGGCTAACGGTTTGCCATCAGGATCGACACGCCAAAAACGTTTATCGCCACGCTTGTCTCTACCGGGTGAGAGACTGGAAACTACGGTAATTCCATGACGCAATGCCTCGTCCAGCATGGCCTTGTTCTGGGCGACTTTTTCCGGCTTGTCGGCCGCGATGGGTTTCCCGGCGGCCCAGATCATGCCGTTATTGGCGCCCAAGCCCAATGCATGGTTGAAGCCGATGCGTTTGAGACGGTCGACTTCTTTTAATATTCCACCGTGTACGCCCCACATCAGAACGGGGAAGCGGTGGGGCGCGTGGCGCGGCACAATGGATAGCGCCAGCCGCGATTCGGTTTCGAAAGTGTTCTTACCGTCCGTTTGCAGTCGAGCCACCAGTAGGTAGTCGGCCGGCCGGAGGCTGGTGTCCAAGGTGTAATCGATCTCGACAGCTTTGCCCGGTGGCAGATCGGTCAGTTCGATGGTTTTGTCGGCGATTTCGGCCGAAGTAGCGCCGGGAGTCGTGGCCAGCGGTCCCGAGATCCTGAGCGAAAGCGTGGCTTTGTCAATTTTTTCTCGATCGAGATTGGTCACAGCGAGCCGTACAACGGCGCCCGCTTCCATACGCACAAAACACTTGCGATCGGAGAGCAGTTCTACCTTGGCGGGTCGGAACTCACGGACGTCGCCACAAATCCGCACCTGATCGATCAGGCCGGGGAAACCGTGATAGAGGCTGCCCACTCGGTCGCCGATGACCAGTGGATGACTACCTCGGCTGATGCCTTTGCGCGATGCATATGTTTGTGTACCCCAGGGAAAACCGTTGATGAAAAATTCTCCGCGACCGGCACCGTCGTAGACGAAGGCCAAATGCAGCCACTTTCCGGTTTCGAGGGCTATCGGTCGAGAATGATATGTCTGTGAGTCGTTCCCGAATCCCAGTACCATGCTCAGGCAACGCGTACCGGCTTTACTCTGGTGGCCCAGAATCAACTGGTAGTCGTTGTGGGAGACATATTTTTTATCCATCAAGAATGCCTGAGGATAATCTTTGTCCAGTTCCTTCTGGGGCATGATCCACATTTCCAGACTGAACGCACCCGGGGGGCTTAACGCGTCGTGGTCTTTGGCGCGTGCTCGGTGCGGCTTATCCTCGATCGGATAGCCGCGTGCCGTTTCCAAGCAATCGCCGAAGCAACCGCCGTCGACGACCTTGGCGCCCGTCAGTTTCAGATCATGGCCGTTGCCCGAGATATCTTTAACTATTTCGTCTTTGGCATCGAACTGCCACAAGGCGATAACGTGCTTGCCTGTGGCGTCTTCTTTTGTGTAAGGCGACTGCCAGGCCTCGCTAAGCTTTGGCGGTTCGGCTTGAATGGCGGATGTAACGGAAAATGTGAACAGCAGGATATAGTTGATACAAGCAAAGGAACATTTCATGTTGGACACCTGTAACTGTTTCGGCTCAGCAGGAGCCAACACAAACTTGACTCAACCTTACAACGTGTTTTAATTTCGCCCTACACATCTGACAAAAAATAATTTTCTCACTACGTGGTT
>JAFGTN010000149.1 GCA_016934075.1 Pirellulales bacterium | reverse complement strand
GACGGCTTCGAGTTAAGCGTGGGCGCTGATATTGCGCCGGCCGTTTGGGAAGCCATCATGGAATTGGGACAGCCACTGGGACTGGTGCCGACGGGCATCGGCTGCCGCGACACCTTGCGGCTGGAGGCGGGCATGCCGCTCTATGGCCAGGAATTGGGAGAGGACATCGACCCCTTCCAGGCCGGACTGGGTTTCGCCTGCCACCTGGTGGGATACGATTTCCCCGGCCGCGACGCGCTGGTGGAGATCAAGAAATCGCCGGCGAAGATGGTCCGCGTGGGACTAGAATTAGACGGCCGCCGCGCCGCGAGACATGGTTGCCCCGTGCTCTGCGGTGAAAAGCAAGTGGGCGAAGTGACCAGCGGCAGTTTTTCGCCCACGTTGGAAAAATCCATCGCCATGGCATACATCTCGCCCAAGGCCGCCAAGAACGAAACAGAACTGACAATCGATATCCGCGGCCGTCATGAGACGGCGCGGATTGTTGAACTGCCGTTTTATAGCAGGAAGAAGAAGTGATTTTTTCACGCCAAAAGGAAATACGAAAATGAAACCGGAAGATCTCTTATACGCCAAAACACACGAATGGGTATGCGTGGAGACCGACTCGGCGGGCGCGAAAGTTGCCACGATCGGTATTTCGGCATTCGCCCTGGAAGCTTTGACCGACCTGGTTTTCATGGAACTGCCGGAAGTGGGCCGCGAGCTCAACGCCGAGGAACCGTTCGGAGAGGTCGAGTCGGTCAAGGCCGTGAGCGACCTGATCAGCCCCGTCAGTGGTGAAATCGTGGAGGTCAACTCGGATATCGCCGACGACCTGGAAAAGATGACCGAAGATCCTTACGGGGCCGGTTGGTTGATAAAGGTCAAATTGTCCGACGAATCGGTCCTGGCTAACCTGATGGACCATGCCGCCTACCAGAAGCAATGCGCCGAGGAAGCTTGATCATTGGACATTGATCATTGCAAGGAGTACACCCCCATGCCTTACGCCCCCACTACCACCGAAGAACAGCAGGCAATGCTCAAGGCCATCGGCGCGAAAGATATCGAAGAATTGTTCGCCATGATTCCGGGCGAGTTGCGGATGGATGGCGAGTTGCAACTGCCGGCGGCCATGGGCGAGATGGAGCTTTCGGCCAGGATGTCCGATCTGGCGGGCAAGAACTTACCAGCCGGTTCGGGAGCATGTTTTCTGGGTGGTGGTTGCTACGACCATTTTGTGCCCGCGGTCGTCGATTTCGTCGCCTCGCGGAGTGAATTCTATACGGCCTATACTCCTTACCAGGCGGAGGCCAGCCAGGGCAGCTTGCAGGCGTTTTTCGAGTACCAGACGCTCGTCACGCAGTTGACCGGCATGGACGTTTCCAATGCCAGCCTGTATGACGGCGCCGGGGCGGCTGTCGAGGCCGTGTTGATGGCCATTAACGCCACGCGCCGCGACAAAGTGGTCGTGCTCGATAGCGTGCACCCGGAATACATCCAGACTTTGGGAACCTATCTGACCAATGTCAAAACCACGATCAAGACGCTTGTTACGGTCAACCCCGACGCCAAGCAATGCGCGGCTTCGCCCGCCGCGTTGGCCGACATTTTGAACAAAGAAACGGCCTGCGTGTTGGTTCAGCATCCAAATTTCTTCGGCTGCCTGGAAGACGTTGAAGCCTTGGCCGAGGTGACACATGCTGCCGGTGCGCTTCTGATCCTGGCCGTCAATCCCGTCAGTTTGGGTTTGTTGAAGCGACCGGGCCAGTGCGGTGTGGATATCGTGGTGGCCGAAGGGCAGCCGCTGGGCATACCCATGACCTTCGGCGGGCCGGGATTGGGGATCATCGCATGTAGCGAAAAGTTCGTGCGCCGCATGCCCGGCCGACTGGTGGGGCAAACAGTCGACCGACGCGGTCGCCGTTGCTGGGTGCTTACGCTGCAAACCCGCGAACAGCATATCCGCCGCGAAAAGGCGACCAGTAATATTTGCACGAACCAGGGCCTGATGGCTCTGAGGGCCAGCGTTTTCCTGGCCGCCATGGGGCCGATGGGTATGCGGCAGATGGCCGAGCTGTGTTTGCAGAAGGCCCATTATGCCTTGGACGAGCTGATCAATACGGGAGCCGTAAGCCGCGTGTTCGAGCAGCCGTTTTTCAACGAGTTCGCCGTACGCGTCAAAGGTGGAGATCCGCAGAAGCTGATAGACGCCGCGGTAACGGGAAACATCTTCCCCGGAGTACCGCTGGGACGGTGGTATCCGGAAATGAACGATTGCATGCTCGTGGCTGTCACCGAGAAGCGGACGAAGATGGAGATTGATATGTTGGTTGAGTTGGTTAAGAAGACATAAGACTTCAGATTTCAGATTTCAGGAATCGTTTTTGGGATTTGAGTGATGTTGAATATTTCAATCAGAATGAAGGACCAATGATCAATGTAAAACGTTTGACTCTTGAGTCCGAAGTCATATGTCTGAAGTCCGTAGTCTGAAGTCTAATACCTCACACCTGATACCTTCAAAATGCGAAATCAACAAACAACTGAGCTTTTGTTCGAGCAGTCGCGGGCCGGGAGTTGTGCCGTGCATATGCCGGAGTGCGACGTGCCCGCTCGATCACTGGAGGATATGTTGCCGGAGGGCGCGACCGGTTCGCCGCCGCCGCTGCCAGAGCTTAGCGAACCGGACCTGGTGCGGCATTATGTGAATCTATCCACGCAGAACATGTCGGTGGATACGCATTTTTATCCGCTGGGTTCCTGCACGATGAAGTACAATCCCAAGCGGAACGAACGGCTGGCGTCGGACGCGGGCTGGTTAGGATTGCACCCCTATCAACCGGAATCCACCGTACAGGGTGTGTTACAGGTTCTGTGGGAATGCCAGGAGATGCTGGGCGAGATTGCCGGGCTGCCCGCCGTTTCGTTGCAACCGGCGGCCGGCGCGCACGGCGAGATGACCGCGCTGCTCACGGCGGCAGGATACTTCAATGATACGGGCCAACGGCGCGACGTGGTGTTGATCCCCGACCAGGCGCACGGCACCAATCCGGCCAGCGCCGCGGTGGCCGGATTCCGCACGGTCGAGGTAAAGAGCACGCCCGAGGGGTTTGTAGATCTCGACGATCTCGAGTCGAAGCTCGACGAGAAGACGGCCGTTTTCATGATTACCAATCCCAACACCCTGGGGCTGTTCGACGGGCAGATAGCTCGCATTGCCGAGTTGGTTCACGAGGCGGGAGGATTGGTTTATCTCGATGGCGCCAACATGAACGCGATTCTGGGGATTGCCCGGCCCGGCGACTTCGGCGCGGACATGATGCATTTTAATCCGCACAAAACATTCAGCACGCCGCACGGCGGCGGCGGTCCGGGCGCCGGGCCGATCGCGGTTGCCGAGAAGTTGGGGCCCTATTTACCTCGGCCGGTGATCGCGCGCGATGGTGAAACTTACAAGCTGGACTTCGACCGGCCCAAGTCCATAGGCCGCGTGCGGAGTTTTGTGGGCAACGTGGGTGTTCTATTGCGGATGTACTGCTATATCTTGACCCACGGCCCCGACGGTCTGCGGCGTGTTTCCGAAAATGCCGTACTCAATGCCAACTATTTACTCAACCGCGTGAAGCATTTTCTGCCGGTGCAATACGGCGACCGCTGCACGCACGAGTTCGTGGCTACTGCCGGCGAGTTGCGCGACCGGCGCGGCATCTCGGCCATGGACATCGCCAAACGTTTGATCGATTACGGTTTTCATGCCCCCACGGTCTATTTCCCCCTGATCGTGCGTGAAGCCATGATGATCGAGCCCACCGAATCGGAAACCAAAGCCACGTTGGATGCCTTTGCCGAAGCACTCTTCCGCATTACCGAAGAGCCCGAAGATCTGCTGCACGAGGCGCCGCACTCGACAACGGTCAGCCGGCCGGACGAGGTGCTGGCGGCGCGGAAGCCGGTATTGAAGTGGAAAGGCGAGGGGTGATTGAATGATCAATGTCCAATGACCAATGATCAATGACCGAGTCTGACGTCTGAAATCTCATAGCTGAAAACTCAATCTCCATGTCCCGCCTTACTCCTTGTCGCTTACTGATCGATCCGCCGGCTTCGGGCGATTGGAACATGGCGGTCGATGAGGTGCTTTTACATGGGGCGAACCAAGGGGGCGGTTGCACTTGGCGGTTTTATCAGTGGTCGCAGCCAACGCTGTCTGTGGGGTATTTTCAGAACATGCAAGACCGAGTGCAGCACCCGGGCAGCCGCGATTGTCCCGTTGTGCGTCGGGTCAGTGGCGGTGGGGCCATCATTCACGATCGCGAGTTAACCTACAGCCTTGTCGTGCCGACTGATCATGCGCTAAGCTTCGGTCGCCGGCGCCTTTATGACGTTGTACATGAGAGCTTGATAGAAACACTCGGTGGATTTGGCATCGAGGCCTCGCTTTTCGAACAGCCCGACGACGAGACGACAAATCCGTCCGCTGTTTGCGGTTGTCCGTATCTGTGTTTCCAGCGTCGTTCGCCCGGGGATGTGTTGGTCGAGGGGCATAAGGTTGCCGGCAGCGCTCAGCGCCGTCTGGGCGGGGCAGTTTTGCAACACGGAAGCGTGCTGTTGGACCGTTCAGCGGCGGCCACCGAACTGCCCGGACTCAACCAGTTCGCGGGATCCGAGATCAGTGTCAAATTGCTGATTGATGCTTGGCGCGAGCGGATCGAGAGAGGATTGGATTTCATTTTCACGCCCGATGAGTTCAAAGCGGATGAATTGGCCGAGGCCGAGCGGGTGGCGGCGAAAAAATACGGCTCGGATTCCTGGACGAAGTGCCGCGGACGGAGTGGGTCCGTTTGAATTTCACCGAGTTGGAAAGAGTTTTTTTGCCTCTCAGGGTAGTATTTGCATATAAAAAGCTCCGTAGCCAGCATAATTACCCGGATACAGGAAGCATCTGGCATGGCCCACAGGTAGTGATATCGCGTCCGGTTGGGGGCTATGGGCCAATCCGGTTAAGACAACCATTATAGTCATGTAGCGGTTTTGTTCGATAATTATTAAAGGAAATTAAATCGTTTTTTCGAGCGGTTTTGACTTTTGTCTGAATAGTTGATAGGATGAAATATGGAGACGGAGACAGAGAGCTTAGTTTTAGCTTCTCTTCGTGGTGCGGAAGCAAGATCGGCCTTCTCCCAGCTCCGCACCTAAGCCGGCCTCATAGTTGTTCTACTGTGACCGGACCGGAAACTGGCTCTCCGTCGGGCCCCGAGAGTTTGGGGAATAGTTATGGAAGTCAGACTTGTTGTTGCTAGCGGCAAAAATGCCGGTCGGGTGGTTCCTGTAACCGGAGGTAGATTCTTTATAGGCAGAGCCGAGGATTGTCAGCTCCGCCCCAATACGGATCTTATCAGCCGTCATCACTGTGCGATTACGGTTGAAGACGGATTTGTTACTGTCCGCGACTTCGGCAGCCGCAACGGTACATTCGTCAATGACGAGCGTATACGCGGCGAAGAAGAACTGAACAACGGTGATACCTTATCGGTAGGTCCGTTGAAATTTGTTGTGGAACTGGTCGTGGAAATGACAGGGCAGAAAAAGCCCAAGGTAGAGAATGTTCAGGAAGCGGCCGCGCGGACCGTGGAATCGTCGAGTCAGACACTGCCTAAAGAGGGTGACGAGTTCGACCTCAGCGATTGGCTGGGCGGCGACGCCGACGCCGATAATGATACGCGTGCACTACACCAAACAACACCCGGTACGGTTGCTTTCCAGGGGGAACAGGCCACTACTCCCACCCAATCCACCTCCAAGGATGAAGCCGAGGATGACGCTTCGGCGAAAGACAAGAAAAAATCAAGAAAAGACGAGGCCAAGAAACCCGGTCGTTTGCCAAGCGGTTTGATGAAACCGAAATCCGCCGACAGTCAAGCGGCCGCGGCCGACACATTGAGACACTTTTTTCACCGAAGATAGCATACGTAGGAACAGTGAGAGCTTCTAAAGGCAATTCGAAAGGCGGAAGGGATTCCGCATCGTTGTTGGGAATCGGATTCGACGGCACCGATGGCCACGTACGCTTAACGCGTGGCAAAAACTTCCATCTTGTGGGTGGTTCCGAGCAAACTCACGCAGTTATGCAGGAAACGGCCATCAAAATCAACGAGCACGTAGACCGTGCGGGGATGCGGCTCGAGGATGTATCGCGCGAGCAGATCAGCGATATCTGCAACGAAGTACGCGAATCTTACGGACAAACCGACGAAAAGCGGCTCGGTGAAGACGAAGCCTGAGCCGGCCTTGTGCAGCACTTTTCATTGTCTGGCGGACAGTCCGTTGTATCACTTGCCATGAAACTGGACTCTAGCAGTTTCAGACTATACGCAAATTACTGTTTTTCGCCGTCATAACCGGAACATACGCGCTATCGGTAATGTTTGCGCAAACCGCACTACCCAGCACAGTTAGCTATTTTGCCGAACCGGTCAATTTTAACATGCTCTTTTGTCGATGCTTTTTTGCAACAGGGTCTGCCATCGGGGCGTATTATTTCTCGCCAATTAGGTGTTATGAAAAGCACTTCCGGCGAGTCATGACAAAAAGAATGAGGTTCGTCCGTGGCCAAAGCAAAAACGACTGCACAAGCGACCAGCAAAACAACACGAAAAGCGACCAGGACGGGAACCGCTAAAAAAACTACCTCGAAATCGACAGCCAAGAAGGCCACCAAGTCGACTGGCACAAAGTTGGCCGCTACAAAAACCAAGTCCGCAAAATCCGCATCCGCGGCTGCGAAAGCCAAAACATCGACCGGCAAGGCCAAAACCACCTCGAAGAAAACAAAAGCCACATTAGCAAAAGCCGGCACGGCTACCGCCAAGGCAAAGGCGTCCATGACAACCGTTGCCGGAAAGACGAAATCGGAAGATCAAGTCACCGTCGATCGACGTGCCCGAGCCGGTGAACGCAGAACACAAGGCGACCGAAGAAAGAAAGCCGAACCGGTCGCTGTCGAACGGCGGACCGTAGAACGGCGGGCCAAGGTCAACCGCCGGCGACAAATCGATCCGACGACTTGCGAACGTGATTATTCGAGCGAAGAACTGGAGTTCATGAACGCACTGGACGATTACAAGCGTACCAGCGGCCGCATGTTCCCTACCTGTAGCGAGGTTCTCGAAGTTATTAGAAGTCTCGGCTACGGCAAGCTGCCCAGCGTGGATGAAACCAGCAATCAGCAGACCGCCTCGCAAGAGATTAATCCAACGGCCGCTGGACAGCCCGAACCACAGCCGGTTCACGTTGCATCGGGCGAGCAACTCGCTCGAAATACAGGAGAATCGTTGGCCCGATCCGCCGACCACATGTCCGCAATGTCGGGGGCGTCGAGGAACGATTCATTC
>JAFGTN010000148.1 GCA_016934075.1 Pirellulales bacterium | reverse complement strand
TCTCCGGATCCCAGCAGCAGCCCAGGTCGGCCGAAAGATCGTAAGGTCCCACGCCCATTGCGGTCACCATGGGGTGCGCGGCGATGGCGTCCACGTTCTCTATGCCTTTGCGGTTTTCGATCTGGGGGATAACGATAAAGTGGTCTTCGAACTCGTCGCGCCAAGTGGTGTAGTGGAAGTCGGCCAGCCAGTAGTTGCACATCCCGCCGGGACGACGTTTGCCGCGCGGCGGCATCAACATGGCATCGCGGGCCATGTCCAACTGCTCGGTGCTTTCCACGCAAGGTAAAAGCAGTCCACAGGGGCCCATGTCTATGGCCCGGCGGATTTCGGAGGTCTCGCAAGAGACGACCCGCATCAGCACCGGAAATCCGGCCAGCCGCGCCGTCTGACAAACGTGAGCCACGACCTCGTCGGAGTGGCAGCCGTGTTCGCGGTCGATGATCAGATAATCAAACCCGCCTTGCCGGCAGAGTTCGACCAGAAGCGGCCAGACATGATCCGTAGCCATCACCCCCACAACCGGCTCGCCGGACGAGAGTTTTTCCTTCATGCGAATCGCGGGCGTCAGCATTATTGCTCCTTCCAGATTGAATTGCCGCTCCAGAAGCAAAACCGGCGGCACGAACCAAAAGGGCTATTATAACAAATCAAATCCAACTGCCCAGCGGAAGATGAGGCCAGGAGAAGATGGAAACGTTCCCAATTTGGGACAAATCCGGTGCTTGTAGTACCGCCTTCAGGCGAAACATGAAACATTTCATCTAACCCGTTACGCTGATTGCCGCCCGAAGATTATACTATAAACAGAACTCAAACAGCCGGATCAGGGGGCCACAAATGGTCAAAAGAAATGCCAGTGAAGTCAAGAAGGTCGGGAACACTGATTCCCGCTAATCGACACTAATAACTAATAATTTCATTTCTGGGTTTCGGGATATGAGGAATTTTCGGCCTGGTTTTTTTATTTCGGCGAGTATCTCATTTATTCCTTTGTGTCTTGGCGTCTTGGCGTGAGGTTTTATGATAGCTCCAGAATCTCACGCAAAGCCGCCAAGACGCAAAGGGAGGTGATATCAAAAGGACAAAACATCATCAGCGTAGATCAGCAGCTATTAGTGTTCCTACCTTGCCCATCAAATCCTTTCGAGTTTTCGTCCTTTCGATATTTCGTGATGAAAACAACCTGAAACGGTTGCTTCTCGATAAGATAGATGTTCTTCGGTTATGACTGTTTGAGTTCGAGCGGTTTACCGTTCGTAGTACCGGCTTCAGCCGGAATGATATGGCATTCCAGGTATTATGGGCTTGGTATTTACCGCCTGAAGGCGGAACTACAAACATCACTCCGGCCCGCAAAACCGTCCCAGAAAAAGAATGCTGCCGGTGCGGTTGTCGCGGATGAGGAAGACGAAGGGGTGATCAGCGCGGAATTCGGGTGGTTCAGACGGTGTTATCATTATGGAGCCGCCGAAGGCACCTGCAATTACGGTGGCCGCGGCTGCTTCGGTGCCGCTTTCGTCTACATCGACATAAGCTTTATGGATGACTTCCTTCAGAAAAATGTTGAGAGTATCGTCCATGCCCGATAAATTGGCGCTATTGGGGTCATTCAGCTTCCAATGGAACGCCGACCGCATTCCTAGTTGCATCAATTGTTCATTCAATAAATATTTCGTTTCCAGGTGGAGTTTCGGCAGATATATCATTACCATTGCGCGTTTAAGTTGTTTGGACCAGGCTGCAAGTTTTTCTTCCGTAAGAGCGGCTTCCAATCTGGTAAGCGAACCCGGTTCTCGTTTGGGTAACAAGATCATCATGGATAAATCGAAAGACTCATCGTATGGTTTTTCCAAAATCTGGATGTCCTGGTCATTGATTTCAGCATATCTGCAATCGATACTCCCCATGGACATCATCTTAACCTGCTTCTCACCTCCATCGAGAAAAAAGGGTGCGGGCTTTGTATCCCGCGTCTCGAAGGGCTCCGACCAGAGTCCTTTGAAATATATGGCGTTTGCCAGAATCAGCCGTGTGTTACCGTCTATGTTCCCCGGCCCGATAATGTTACGAATACGGTTCCTGGTCTGTCCGGCTACCCACTTATTAATCTTCTCGATTGCCGCGTGTGGTTTGCCGACAAAGTCGACCAGAGCGCATTCCGCGCCATAGTACTTTTTGGTAATTGTGAGGAAATCGTCGCGTAATTTGTAGTCGCGCTGTGCCCAAAGCCGGTTAGCGATTTTCAGCTCGTGAGAGTTCCCTCTTTGAGAAATCTCCAACAACGACCGACATGCTGGATGAAGCAACTCGTCTGACAATGTGAATTGCATTGTCTTTATGATTTCCTCTTTCGTTTTGCCTCGCGCGCCGGCGGAAATCATGGCTATGGCAGTGGAGATACTCATGGGCGAGAAGAACAAATTCTCGCCCGGCTTGTCTTTGCACAGCCTGCCGTACAGATCGAAGGCGAATTGGTTGTTGCCCTTGACCAGCGCATCGCGGGCGGGGTATGCTTCGACCGGCATGGGTTTTCGGGTGCGATGACGGGGTGATCGGCGTCCCGAGCCGATAATCTCTGAACTTCCATATGCTCGGTTATCCATCCCCGGACGTCTTCCCGGAGCCCACATTGCCTCCATACCCATATTCGGCCCCATTCCCAGTGGCGCGACATGTCCATCGTCACCTTCCCGTCGAACTTTACGAAGATCTGCCAAAAGCTTTTTGATGTCGTCATGAATTCTTTGGGTCTGTGAAACCACAAGTACTTTCATTCCGGTATTGTTGAAACAGTTGATCGATCCTTCTCCACCGACGTCGGTCCAGCACTCCGGTTTGATGATGGTTGTGATTGCATCTATTAAGGTGCAATAATCGCACTGGGGTCCTATCATGTCAGCAACATTGTAAATCTTGACGTGCATGAAGGACTCCTCTTCCGCAGCCTTCGTAAGAACAAGCAGGAAGTCGTCCTTAACTATATACGTCAAGTCGAGTTCACGGAGCATGAGATCCATGGCTGTCGCGGCCGGAATACTGGAGATCTGAAAACTGATCGGCGTTTTGATATTGAGCCCCTCGTCCATGAGCGACCGTTTATCCAATTGGATTTCAATCTGAAGCAATTCTTTGAGATGATCGACAACCTCGAAGAGCGGCGCCTCTTTAAAGTTCAGGCCGATCTTCTTCTGCAGGGAGCGACGGATGGTCTCTTCCTCGGAAAGATCCGGCTTGTCCTTTTTGCCCGCATCCTTTTTGTCAGTATTCCTGGGGATATGAGAACATAAATTGGCTAGCAGTTTCTCAATCTCGCTGTGAATTTTGAACGTTTGTGAAATCGCGATAACCCGAATGCCATTCCCCTCTACCATGGCAATGGAACCCTCGCCGCCGACGTCGGTCCAACTTTCCGGTGAGATCATTTCTGTTAACAATTCGACCAACGCGACGATATCGGTATAGCCCGGCTCGGCTGCTGTTGCCAGATCCGTCACGTCGTAAACGCGAGTCGTCAAAAAATCCTGGGCCGCCGCCGTTGTGGTGATGAGCAGTACTTCGCGATGGATGATCCACGTCAGGTCTACTTCGCGAAGCATAATATCCAGTGCGGAGCGCAGCCGAGTATTCTTCATCGAACAAGACACGGACGTCTCGGGATCAAGACCGTCATCGTCCAGGGCCCAGCGATCGAGCAAGACGGGAATGCCCAGTTGTTTTTCGATCGCCCCGCAGACTTCATTTAATGGAGCTTTGGCGAAATTTGCCCGCACGCGAGTTTCCAACGCCCGTCGGATGGCAGCCTCGGGCGATAGCTTTTCGCCTTTATTAAGGGCCGGCGGACGAGAGAGAATCTCCAATCCCGAAACACGGCTTGCCTTGGGATGGGTGGGATCGGTCGACTTTTTGTCGGCCCCGTTATCGGCCCCACATGCCCAACTTACCCCCAAGCACAACACCACCGCGCAAAAACACCTGCCTTGACCAGACATGAGCGCCTCCTCTCAAATATGATCCGGGTTTTCGGCTTAGAACAGCCTTGAGTAGATATTCGGATTCTAAATCAAAGGGGGCGAGTATTGCAAGCGGTTTTTAACATTATTTGCCCAACGAACAACAATATGCAGAATTCGTTCAACCAAAGCGATCTTTGGGGGGGGAATGTCGAAATATAGTCTGGATTCGTGGCTGGATAAAACCGACAATCGTGGATCTGAGAAGCCGATGTTTCCGCCGAGTCATGATCAATATGCCCGCGCAGATAGTCCGCAGCGGTCGAAAGATCGAAAACACAAAAAATTAGCGTTTATTAGCGTCGATTAGCGTTCCTGCCTCTCTTGTCAAAAACCGAGCTTTTTTCGACCTTTCGTACTTTCCGTTTTTCATGCTCCTTAGCAAAACACTGCACTTGGTCGTGAATCCCGCGCGGCTCAGCAGGAGCTTCGCCTTCCCATACAATCCTGCCCCTATGCAATCCCGCATTGGTGCGTTGGGAACGGTCCTATTTTGCCTCCTTAGTTTGCTTCACCAACTTATATCGAATCTTCACTCCACTGGGCTTATCGACAAATCCTACGATTTGTAAGATGCCTCGTCCACCTTCACGAGTTTTGAAAATGTGAGTGGTGGGCAGCTTGCCTTGGCCGCTGATGTAGATTGGGGTGCCGGCCTTGCCTCTGGCGAATACCGCGTTGTCTGTCACTTTTTCGGCTGGAAGCATATCCCAAAACTGATTTTCCGCCGGAAAGACGATCATCTCAATTCCCACCAGTCCCTGTATTCCTTTCCTCGTTCCACCAATTGCATCGATTCCAGTGTCGGCGATCCATTTCTCCAAAGTTTGGTTGCTGCCAGGCTTCGGCGGCGCAAACACTTTGCCCGTGTCAAAGTCGATGAATTGATTGCCCTGTTTCGACATTTCCTCGTTAACCACCCGTTCGATTACCGGTTCCCAGGTCGTTTGTCCTTTATCTCTGATCTGATGGAAGTGTTTGCGGATGACATCTTTCTTCTTCTCGAATGCGGCCCGAGCGGCTTCAAGAGTGGGGCAGCGGTCTTCGCCCAAGTTTTTCCACTCACCGTCGATCAGCCCGAAGCTGCGTAGGCTGTAGGGATGGCGTCCTTTGCCGGGCGGGAAAGGCAGCCGCGAAATCACATCCGCCAGATCATCGCCATAGCTCAAGACCTCAACACACTCGGCCTCGAGCTGGGCCTTATTGTAAATCGCCAGACCTTCGGGTTCGGCCTGCTTCCAAGATCGCTCTATCTGACTCAGCATGGCCTTAACCCAACTCAGCTCGACTATAGCTTTAGCGTCCTGGCGACCACTGGCCCGATGATAGGCGGCCCAGGCCGATTCGGGCGTGGAAAGATCGACGGCCTCGGGGAAGTCGGCCAGCTTCTTGCCGACCTTTCGCCGCAGGACTTTCGCGTCGTCCGCCGTAGCGGAATCCTTGGCCTTGCCCTCTCCTTCCGGCCCCTCGACATTCTCATAATCGACGAATTTGCCGTCCTTGTCGAACGTGAAGACCTGGTTCACAACTACTTTTTCCGGATTCTGATGGAAGGTTGCCAGGTATTTGTAGCTGATCGAGCGGTTGCCGTTGGGGTGTTTTTTCACGTCTCCCCATTCGAGCGTTTTCCGCGAAGTCACATCGCGGAAGTTGTGGTGGAAGAAGTCTTCGACCAGCGCGATCATCTCTTCGCGTGCAGCTTTCGAACCATCCACGGAAGTAGCACTCTCGCCGTTTTCTTTCGCTTCCACCAACCGCACATCATCGAACCACACCTTCCCCGGCCCGTAGACCTGCAGCCCTACTATCACCTTCACGGTTCCCGGCGGGACATCTACTTTTCCGGCATACCGCTTCCAATCGTGCGTGGCCGGTGGCTGGTCCTTTTCCTTGCTGCCGATATAGGCCGCCCATTTGTGAGAAATCCATTTGTCGTTTTTGTCGAGGAAAACCATGTCCAGGACCGCCTTGGTCATTTTCTCGGCTTTGACTTGTGCCGAAAGTTCCACGGCCTCCGCGTCACCCTTTCGCTCGACGGTCTGCGACCAGGATGCAATCGGAAAATATCGCTGTGCCGTTTTCTCGATGCACAGACTGGCTTTTCCCCTGTAGGCAACCTTCTTGTCCCACGAATACTTGACGCCCGAGATGTACGTCCCTTGCTTCCATCCATTGGGCGTTGTGTCACCGTCTTCAGCTCCAGGATTGGTCAAGATGTTCGTAGTTGTCGGCTTCACAATCTGGCTCGGTGATCCCTTCGACCCCAGTGGGTGTACACCGATATAGCTAAGATATTTGAATCCAAACTGATGGGCCAGTACGACAGCTTTACCCTTGGAATCATTTTCCCTCTTAATACTGATTTCGTCCGTGGCAAGGGCAAGTTCCAGAACCGTCTGATTCTTCTCGGGCACCTTCTCCAGCAGCCCGGGCAGTTCTTCCCAGGTTACATCCTTGCCTTCGAAGGTCATGCGGTCCTTGCCGATTACGAGGCGAACGAAATGCATCTCGACCTGCGGCAACCTTTCTGAGATGACTTTCCATAAAGCTTCCCAGGCTTTTTGAAGTGCCGCATAGCGATCGGGAGCTTGCGAAATTTTGCCGTCGCGTATGCTGTCGTGGAGATCATCGCCATAATCCACTACCATTCTCATCGCGGTTTGTAACATCTCCCGATATTTCACATACCGTTGGTACGATTTTATCTCGCCATGCATGCGCTCTGCTTTTTGCAGAGCAAGTTCCACCGCTTTTTTGTTTTCGCCCGGCTTCATCTTCTTAAGATGATCCCGATAATCTTGCAATTTAAATGCGGGCATAATCTCGTCTTCCAGAAGGTCGGACAATTCATTTGCATGTTTATCCACTACCGGCCAGTCTTTTTTTTCGTATGCCAGCACAAGCGAATCGTATTCCGTCTTGGCTTTTCTTAATACCTCTATGAACGTCGGTCCATTGCCTGCTTCGGTTGAGCCACTCGCGACAACGGCACGGCCGTCCCCGGCCAATTTCTCCAACTCGAACTCCACCCGCTCGATTCGCGTGGCCGCTACGATGGCCTCTTTTTCGGCCGGTTCGTAGCCGTCGAGTTTGACCTCCACCTTCCGCGTGCCCGGTTTTACTTCGAAAAGATCATTCGATGTTCCGACTCGTTTTCCGTCGATCAACACCTCCGCCCCTGACGGCACCGTGCGGACGTACAACTCGGTGGGCGGCTGTTTGTTGCTTTGGGCCAGGACGATTACGCCGCCGACCAGGACGGAGATGGTTAATAACGCGGCTGTAATTTTGAATATTCGGGACATTGTTTTGACCTTTCGAATTGAAAACTATATATAATTTAACGCAATGGCGCAAAGTCGCGAAGACGCAAAGGGAATAAAAGACACGGTTGGGTGGCACTGGCTGCTTGTCAGCCAGTGTTCCCAGAGTGTTGAGCCCCACACTGGCTGACAAGCAGCATACCATAATCTAGGCACTTCTGCACACCGGGTTCTCGCAAACCCTTCAAAAACAGG
>JAFGTN010000147.1 GCA_016934075.1 Pirellulales bacterium | reverse complement strand
GGTTGCCCGATCGGCCTCGGCCGCCACCTTGCTGGGTGAACATGGGGGCAACACATGCACGCGATCGGCAACGCCTAACCGTCGGGCCTCGCTGGAAAAGGCATCCTCGAGCTCGGGCGGGCCTAGGGAGCGAACCCGCAGTTGCATATCCGGTTCAGTCACCAATGCCCGCAGTATCAGGCTGGCCGCCTGCATCTGTTCGCGACAAAATCGCCCCGCATAGTATAAATACTGTCCCGGCAGATCCGTTTCCGGATAGCCATCGATCTGCCCGGCCGAGAAAACTTTGGGATCCCACCCGTTGAAAATCACCTCAACCGGAATTCCGTATGCGTGATTGATAATATCGGCTAAAGTATGTCCAACCGTGGTAATCGCAGAGGCATCTCCCAGCAAACTTCCCTCGATCAGGCGGTCGAGATAGCGGGCAGCCCACGCCCGACCATCGTGGCGGAGGGCCGCCAGGTCACGGTAATCGGCCACCCAGGGAACGTCCAGACGGCGGGCAAAATATCGCGCGATCCACAGCGCGGCCGCCGGGCCGAACGTACCCAAGACGGCGTTGATTTTCGGCAACCGGTCGCAGACCTCATCGCTTCGGGCGATTACCTCGCGGCGCCAATTCCAGCATGTATGGTCAACCGCGCGGAATTGCATTCGCGATCGGGCCAGCAAGGAGCGAAGAACGAGAAGCGGTCGCGGCATGTGTTTGCGTCGCGCGACGGCGCGGTCGTCTATGCGGGCCGTGGACTGCGGGTGCCGGCCGATGCGTATCACTTGCCGCTGGGGAATTCCCACCGGCAGAGGCCCGCTCGACTCGGTAGTCAACACCCAGGGTGTCCAACCGTGTTGGGCTAAGTGTGGAACGAGGAACCCGAACCGCCGTGCCGCGATATTATTCAGCGGCGGAAAACTATGACTGACAACCAGAACGTGTTTAGACATTTTCTTGTATCTGTGACATTACAGATTAACATAATCACGCCGCCGGTCGTTCCGAAAGATCAACGCCCTGCGACCGGCTCTGGCGATTGATCGCTGCGATTGATTCGCGTACGGTCGTGGCGACCGTTTCCACCTGTGTTTCGGTAAGTTCGGGGAAGATCGGCAAACTGATGCAATGTTCGCTGGCTTCTTCCGCGCAAGGGAAGCAGCCCGGCCGGTAGCCGCGGCAGGAATGTACTTTCTGCAAATGCAAGGGAACAGGATAATAAACGGCATTACCAATACCGGCGTCCTTCAGAAGCCGGCAGAGCTGGTCGCGATAGGGCACCCGGATCGTGTACTGGTGATAAACACACTGGACCATGCGGCCGCCGTCGGCTTTTTTCTGATCGGTTGGCACAAACGGTCCTTCGGGCGACAGTTCGCGGGGGCAAATAACCTCGGGCATTTCGATGAAGATGCTGTTGTAATGATAGGCGTGGCGGCGCCGCAACGATTCCCACTCGGGCAAGTGTGGCAGCTTGACTCGCAAAATGGCGGCCTGCAACTCGTCCAGGCGGCTGTTGAGTCCGAGTTCGTCATGATGGTATTTCACGCGCCCGCCGTGTCGGCGCAAAACCTCGACCCGCTCGGACAGTTTCTCGTTGTTCGAGACGATCATGCCGCCGTCGCCGAAGCAGCCCAGGTTCTTGCTGGGGAAAAAGCTGAAACATCCGGCATCCCCGAAAGACCCGGTGGCGCGGTCTCGGTAGCGGGCGCCAATCGATTGGGCGCAATCCTCGACCACATGTAATTTGTACTTCTCAGCCAACCGCATGATAGGATCCATATCGCAGGGTTGGCCGTAGATGTGTACCGGTAAAATCGCCTTGGTGCGTGGGGTGATGGCCATGTCGATCCACTGCGGATCGATATTGAGCGTGTCGGGATCGATATCGGCGAATACCGGTGTGGCGCCGAGGATGCCGATCGCTTCGCTGGTTGCCACGAAAGTAAATGGCGTGGTGATGACCTCGTCGCCGGGGCCCACGTTCAAAGCCCGCAAACTCAGGCCCAGGGCATCGGTTCCACTGGCCACGCCCACGGCCCGCTCGGTGTTGCAGTAGGCGGCGATCTCGCGCTCGAGTTCCGTTACGTTAGGACCAAGAATATAACTCGCGGCGGCCGCCACATCCTGCATGGCCGCGTCAATCCGGGGCTTGAGTGCTTGATACTGTTGCTTGAGGTCGCAAAGGGGGATCATGTTTCAGGGGGTATGGGGTATGAGGGTTTAGACTTAGGACTTAAGGCATAAGACTTGAGATTTCAGTTTTCAGTAAGCAGTTTTGGACATTGGGCATTCTTAATTCATTCTTCATTCGGGCTTCCTGATTCGACATTCTCCACTGTTTGTCTACCTTCAATTTTCGTTTTGCTTACTTGTTCGTATTGCCGCCCACACGTGCAGCATGTTGCTTGAGAGTTTTTTCCGAAGTCGAGTATTTCGCCGCAGTCGCAGGCCCAGCCGTGTTGCACGGCCGGGTTGCCGTAAACCAGGGCATGGGCCGGCACATCGCGAGTCACCACCGAACCCGCACCGATCATGGCCTGTTCGCCTATTGTCACGCCGCAAACGATCGTGGCGTTGGCCCCGATCGTGGCTCCGCGGCGGACGAGCGTGGTTTGAAAATCATTTTTCGGATTGCGTGGAAAAGCACTGCGGGGAGTGAGTACGTTGGTAAACACCATCGAAGGACCGCAAAACACGTCATCCTCCAGCGTCACGCCGCGATATACCGAAACGTTGTTCTGGATTTTTACGTTGTTGCCGATACGCACGCTGGGCCCTATTACGACGTTTTGGCCTATACGGCAATCGCGTCCGATCTCCACATCGCCCATGATGTGACAAAAATGCCAAACGGCCGTACCGGGGCCGATGGTCACTCCTTCGTCGACATAGGATGATTCGTGGACGGGCACTACCGTTATACTCCATCTTCATCTTCGAACAGCCGAGGGCGGCTGTTCTACAATTGAGGTAATTCTACAATTGCGGCAAGGTTTCCATGTCTTGTAGCACAGCCGCCCTCGGCTGTGGTGTCACGAACATCTTTGCAGGCATCCTCACTTGGGTAACTTTCGGGCGGTGCAGATATTGCTCGACCTGCTCCAGAACCCGTACTACGTGCAACCCGTCGTGACCGTCGCTACGGGGGCGGCGGTCATTGAGTATACAATCGACGAAATGCGCCGTTTCGATATCCAACGGCGGGCGACCGTCTATGTGGGGTAGATGAATGTCTCCATGGCGCACAGTGATCGAATGCAGCGGCGAGTTGGCGTCGTCGGCCACGTTCGCGCCCTTATCGAAAATGCGGATCTTCTCAGACGGATGCATGTCGTCGAAGACCATCATTTTTTTCGAACCCACAACCACCATCTTGCGTGCCTTGTGCGGATCGAGCCAGGATACATGTATTTGAGCGATGCGGCCGTCAGGAAAGTGCAGGTTGGCGAAAACCACGTCCTCGATGCCATTCTGCAGGAAACTGGCGCCGCTGGCCGAAACCTCGTCCGGTTCGGAACCGAATAAATACAGGATCACCGAGATATCGTGCGGAGCCAGCGACCAGAAAGCGTTTTCGCTCTGGCGGACTATGCCCAAGTTCAAGCGTTGCGAGTACATGTAATGAACGTCGCCCAGGTGGCCGCCATCTATCTGCTCTTTCATAGCCGCGACAGCCGGGTGGTATTCGAGCAAATGTCCCACCATCAGTTTGCGATGCATACGGTCGGCCAGCTCGACCATCTCTTGCGCATGAGCGACCGTCAAGGACGCCGGCTTTTCGACGAACACATGTTTGCCGGCCGAGAGCGCGCGGGTGACCATTTCGTGGTGCAAAGGCGCGGGCGTAACAATCGCCACGGCATCCGTATGCGGATCGTCGATAACCGATTGGAAACTTCCCGTGGACCTGGCCGATGGATACAGCGATGCGTAGCGGGCAAGCAACTCGGGTTTGTCGTCGCAGATCGCGCGGACGTCACAACCGTCCGCGGTGGCGAAACTCCGCAGCACATTTTTGCCCCAGTGCCCCAGCCCCACAACCGCCATTCGCACGCATTTTTTTCGAGCGGGCTCTATAAGAGCGGACCCGAATTGTTCTGCTTCGCTGCTCATGCAAACATCCTTGTTTGTTTTGGTGCCACAGTCCTTGGGCACGCTCGTTATCGACTCTACCTAAATTTGCCATACTTACTCACGGCCGAGCCGATATGCACCACTAGAGTTGTGTTAAACACACCCCCTTTTGGTATGGTGACGTCATAGCTGCACTAAGTTACCAAAAGCACATAATTCGGACAAGTGCAGAAACACACCGTGGCATGCCCATCTTGAGTGTGAAAGCTGCATCTGGACGCCCAAGATGGGTGTGTCGCATTCTATGTACTACCGGCAGCGGATTATCGAGAGTGTGTAGGGTTTATCGGGTTTGGTATTCACCGCACCGGGAAAGACACGATCGAAGTTCGCCGCGATGATCTCACCGTTGCGCACGACCACTTCGCTGGGTCCGTCCAACTGCCCGCCGGAACCGTCGGAATCGGCGTCTTGGGCCACGACCTCGACCTTGCCGTCGAGCGTGACGGCCTGGATGGCATTGGCCAGGATATCGGCCACATATATGGTTTTAGTGGCGCTGTCGTAGAATATTCCGTCGGCGGATTTCACCGCCGGCGACTTGGCTAACACTTTTTGCGAAACGACGCGACCGCTTTTGTCCATCATGATTTTTTCGATAGTGGCGTCGCCACAATTAGCAATGTAAAGATTACCGTGCTCGTCGAAGTCGATACCATCGGCACCCACGGGAATCTCCTTGCTGTAGGTTTTGAACGTGGTGACCAGATGCGGATCACTTCCGCCAGGCTTGACCTTGACGTTCTCTTCGTCGAGACGGAAACGATAAACGGCGCTCTTCACGGCCCCGTCCTCGCTTTTGCCGATGCTTGAATCGGTAATATATATGAATCCATCGCGGATGGCCACGCCGTTGGCCATGTCGAAGCCTTCGGCCACGGTCTTCACTCCTATGGGCTTGCCATCTTTCATCATCACGCGTAATAGACGCGAAAGACGTTTCTGCTCTTCCAGGGCCTGGCAGTCGGCCACGTAGATATCGCCCGATGGTGCCTGCCGAATGCCCATGGGATAAACATGTCCCGTAACGGGGTGCGGAGTCAGCCGATAGAAGAGCGAAACCATATCATCGGGTGAGATTTTCATGAGCACGCCCGGCGAGGTTGTATCGGTGAAGTTGGGCACGGAGAGGATGATATTACCGTCCGGGAGAACGGCCATGGCGTCGGGCGTGTTGCAGTAGTCGGGCAACACGATCGAACGCCGCGTGCTCTTTGGCTTGGTTTTCGTCGCGCGGACCTTTTCGATGACGAAATCATAGGCCGCTTTTGTGTCGGCGTACGTGGTACTGTGTCCCATTTCGGGGCGGTCGATCAAGAGCACCGTGCGGCCTTTTTTCTTCAACTTGTTCATCAAGCGGCGTACGCTGTGGGGAGGGACCGATTCATCTTTGCTGCCCAAGGTAGCGGCCACCGGCATAGAAAAGCTTTCGGGGAAGAACTCGGCACTTCGTTTCTCATATTCCTCCGGTACCTCCTGCTTAGTTCCGCCGAATGATTTCTGGATGGCGTTTTGAAAGTTTTTGTATTCCACGTGGTTGGCATGGCCGTTGAGGGCCACCACACCGTCGACACGCTCAGGGTGCAAGGCGGTGAAGGTCAATGCTGAGGTGGCGCCCATCGAACCGCCGGAGATAATAGTGTGGCGGATTCGGTACTTCTTTTGCACATCATCGAGGATCTGCAGCATATCGGCCTCGGCCTTGGGACCCATCCAGGAAGTCTTGGCACGGTAGTCGGGCGCGACGAGAATCATATCATGTTTCGCGGCCGCACCGCGTATGGCATCGAGTTCTTTCCACTTGGTACTGATTATTTGCCAGCGGTCGCTGCCGTGTCCGTGCAGGTAAACTAACAAGTCGTGAGGTTTGTTTTCGTCAAATTGTTCGGGTAGTTTCAGAATATAGCGTTGCTCCGTGCCGTCGCACTCGGCCTTGAAAGCCGTGTCGATCGGCGTGCCCGCAAAAGCAGTCGTGTACAGAATGGCGCAGACGCCGAAAATAAACGTCAATGCAATCAGAGTTGTAGTTCGTTTCATAGTTTCGGTTTTCTTGCGATATTGAGTTATTTGTGTGTTATTAGACTTCAATCGACATAGGGATCTGACGGACCGCGGCTAACATCTTCTCGTCGACAGATGCCGTGTCGCGGATTTGCGACGGACGCTTGGCACCGCACAGTGTTACCGTAATACCAGATTTCGCAATGACCCAGGATACCGCTAGTTGCGCCACCGAGCAGCCGGCTGATTTGGCCAAAGGTCGCAGCCGTTCGACCGTGTCGAGATTTTCTTCCCAGGCTTCCTTGGCAAATAGTGGCGATCGGCGTCGCCAGTCGTCGTCGGCAAAGACATGGTCGCGGGTGAACTTGCCGGTCAAAAGGCCCATGGCCAGCGGT
>JAFGTN010000146.1 GCA_016934075.1 Pirellulales bacterium | reverse complement strand
TGCCGACGTTGGCGTCGCCGGCGATCTCGCAAAGCGCTGAGGCCAGCCCGCCGCGGGTCAAATCGCGCAAGCAGTGCACGGCATGATCGGCGTTGGGGGCGGAATCGGCTTCGATCAGAGCCGACACCAGTCCGACCAGCGAACCGCAGTCGCTTTTGAGATCGCTTTCGAATCCCAGCCCCTCGCGGACAGACATGATGGTGATGCCGTGTCGGCCCAGGTCGCCGCTGACGATCACGGCATCGCCCGGCTTGACGCGCGCGGGCGAGATATCCACGCCCGGCGGCACCAGCCCCACGCCGGCCGTATTGATGAAAATTCCGTCGCCCTTGCCACGGTCGACCACCTTGGTATCGCCGGTGACGATGGGCACGCCCACCTCTTCGGCGGCGCGCCGCATGGAAGCCACCACCTTGCGGAGCACGTCCATGGGCAGGCCTTCTTCGAGAACGAAGCCTGTGCTCAAAGCCAGCGGCTTCGCTCCGGCCATGGCCAGATCGTTGACCGTGCCGTAAACGGCCAGGCAGCCGATATCACCGCCGGGAAACGTCAAGGGGCTGACGACGAACGTATCGGTGGTAAAGGCCAGCCGTCCGGCCGATTCGGGAATGGTCTCGGCTTTGAGGATCGCGCTGTCGTGCGGTGGAGTGGCCGCGGGCTTTGCCTCCGACGCGATGGCGTTGAACTCGGGCAAAAAAAGTTCTTCGATCAGTGCCTTCATCATGCGACCGCCGCCGCCGTGTGCCATTTGCACCGAGGTATGGTCGTCGCGCGGAACGGGACAGCTAAGATTGGCGGGATCGGGCGGTTGATTGCTCATCGGTCGTTCCGTGTGGCGTTTGTGTATAAGCTGGACTCGCAATTCTGCAAACGTCCAGTAAAAACTGAATAAAAGAGTGTACCAAGTCGCTTACGCATTCACAACATGGCAATTAAGACTTAACGGACACCCTTATCATTCAACCTCTGGTCCATCCATGCGGCGTCCGACTCGTCCAGGGGTGGGTCGAGCGCAGCTTTGTAGTCGATGTCGTCGTAGCGACCGTTTTTGTAGCATTGTTCGATAAGTGCCTGGAGGTTCAAGGGAACGTCGCTATCGGTTGGACGCAAGGGAATGCCGATGACCGGCAGGCGGTCTGACAACGGCGCCATGTAGACTTCGGCTTTTAAGGGTTTCGACGCGCGGCGAACACAGACTTGATAAGTCGTGCGATACTTGGGCGGAATATAACCGGGCGGCAAGGCAAAAACTCGCTGGCCCGTCCGTGTAAGGTCGATTTCGACAAGATTCACTTTGCCGCCGATTACTTCACGTTGTTTTCGCAAGTAAATATCCCGTCCCTCGCCGGGCAGCTTGTTCGAAGGGCTGATGAATTCGATCACCGTTACCACGCGATTTCCGGAAGCGGCGTCGACGATTTCGATATACCGCTGTGTAATCGGTTCGTTTTCCACCTGCAATACCACCGGTTCGTCTATGGCCACATCGCCCTTGGAAACCTGTGCTTCCGGCTGATCGGCCGGCCGATGTTCGACGACGTGAACATCGGGATAAATCTGACGGTATTGCACGTCTTCGGTTTCGAGGAAAACGCGCTCTTCTATCCGCGCACGCAACGATTCCGGCAAGAACGATTGCAGAGCGTCGCCGGTATAGGTTATTAATCGCTGGTGAATCTCCCGCCAATATTGTTCGAGATACGGATTCATTCCAGGGAAAGGATTTTCCATGATTTTTCCTCTGCGGATTCTGTCGGCCGGATACTGCGTTTAATTCTACCCAGAACAGCCGGTTTCTTGAAACCCCCGATTTTCGTGACGTTTTTTCAGAAAGTGTAGTTCGAAAAAAACCTCCGCAACAAAAAACCATCCCAAGAAATACGCTGAGGCTCGGTCTCAGAAGGAGACCGAGCCTCTTGACTCGTATTGCGAATCACGTTGATTCGCACGAGCGGGTGGTTTGCCCGACGGTCAGCCCGCCGGCTGTCATCAGACGGAACCACCCCGCTGGCTATTAAAGATTATTTCCACGCACCACCTCCTTTCGGCTAGAACTCCCACTACGATCGATTTGCCAGCTTAAAGCCACGATCGTTTGGTGGGTAACTAGTCCGTCGTGCCGCGTTAGCACGACCCTGTACCATTATTATATGATGCGATAAAATAGGTAAGAGTGCAATACCACGCTCGGGGCATTCGCGCATAACGCCCTTGGGATTTTTCGGTGAATTTCCCGTTATTTATGGGGGATTATGGGGCAGTGGGGTGCTGATTTCAGGTTTCGGACTTCAGGTTTCTTGTTTTAGTGGTGTGGCATGCCCGGTATGGGCGTGGAATGTTGTGGCTTGTTTAGAAACGTTTCCACCACGCCCATCGCTGCGTTTTGGGCGTGCCACGCTGCTGGCGTGAAACAGCCGAGGGCGGATGTTCTACTTCTATTTCCGGCCGATTTTGTCGAAAGGGATTTTTCCCAATTCGGGCAGCTTCTTAAGAACTGTCGAGTCGGGTTTCAAGCGGAAGTTCATCTTGGCCGCGTCGACGAAGCCGGGATCCTTCTCCACGATCAGGTTGTTCTTGAGTGTAAGATATTTTCGCGCGCCGCCGCCAATGCCGTCCCAGTGGCCGCCCCAGCACAGGTTGTTTTCGATAAGGTTGCCCTTGGGTGCGGCCGGTTCGTCGTCGAGGATGTTGACCAGGCGGGGATAACGCTTGGTCCAGAGTGCATCCTTATACGGCATGGTCGCGAGACGT
Organism: Pirellulales bacterium; assembly: GCA_016934075.1. GTDB lineage: Bacteria > Planctomycetota > Planctomycetia > Pirellulales > Thermoguttaceae > JAFGTN01. Next base: position 5,712 of record JAFGTN010000146.1, on the reverse strand, counting down.
TCCTTCATCGTTGTATTTGCGCAGTCAGCGGCCCAGCCGAGTGCCCGGGAGTCGATATGCAGTGCCGGGTTGCAGTCGACGAAGATGTTGTTTTTTATGGTTACGTCACGTCCGCCGCCGATGAAGGCCGCGCGGGTAACCTTGTAGAAAACGTTTCCGCTGATTTCGGTGCCACTGAACATGTCGTCCAGGTAAACGCCCACGCAGCCGTGGTTTCTGAAACCGGTCACGTGGTGCATGAAATTGTTGCGGATCACGGTTCCCCGCATGGTCCAATCGCGGCCGGCGTAAATGGCTCCGGCGTCGTTCGATTCGAGACACACGTGGTGGATCTCGTTGAGTTCAATCGTGTGATCGTTGCCGCCGAAAATAATGGCGATATGCGGCGCGGAATGTATGAGATTGTTGGCCGTGCGGTTGCCGACTCCGTTGATGTGGATGCCGGCACTATACATGCGCCGCCATTGTCCGTAATCGTGTATGCAATTGTTGACGGCATAATGCCGGGCCGGATCGAGCGTTTTACGGTTGCCGCCAGCGAGCGAAATCCCTCCACTGCCGAGGTTGTAGGCCTCGCAGTTTTCCACCCCACAATCGCGACCGCCGGAAATCGAAACGGCCATCCTTCCCAAGTTACGCAGAGTGCAGTTGGAGACCGTGCAGTTATTGCCGCTACGAATAACAACGGCCGTGCCGCGGGCCGCTTCGAAGGTTATATCCTTAAAAGCGACGTTGCTTGTGCCTTCCGCTTTCACCAATGTTCCCAGCAGGGGAACGGTCGCCGTCGCCTTATCGGTTCCCTCGGGCGGCCAGAAGTAGAGCACGCCCGTCTCGCGATCGATATACCACTCGCCGGGCGAATCCAACTCGACCAGCAGATTCATGCCATAGTACCACTGTCCCTTGCGATAGCCGTATGTATGGTATGGTGGCTTGACGGCGATAACTTTGTTTTTTGTATCGATGGATTCGATCTTATGGCGCTGGTCGGACCAGTCCCAGAACCAGTATCCATGCACCCAGCCGTCTTTCTCGCCCACCCATCGCTTGGCTCGGTCGCCGTCGTAGACGAACTTGCCCACCCGATCGCCCTTGGTGCCGCGAACATTGACCGGTTGGTTTGTCAAAACGTCGATGATTTTCACAAAGCCTTCATTGGGCCAGCGGGCAAGCGTCATGGGCTTACCGCCGAAAAACAATCTCAGGCCACCGCTGCCGGCCGAACCGAGGTCGCTGATGCCTAATTTCTTCAGATTTGCAGAGACGACTTTGCCGCGGGCCGTGGGATCAAGTCGCTTTAGGGTCGACGCATCGGTGACTTTTTCGAATGTCGGGATATCACGGCCGCCGCTGAGGCGAACTTTTTCACCCTTGGCTGCCTGGTAAATCACGGGACGGTCTTTTTCACCGCAGTCTTGAGCTTCAATCAGCAATGTTGCATCGAGTTCGTATGTCCCGCCACGAATGACAACCGTGACGCCACCCTTGGGCAAGCCACCGTTCTTTTTCATCTTGCGAATTTCGTCGCGAGCTCGAATGAGTGAAGCGAAGGGGCCGTCGGTTTTTTGAGCATTGGGATCGGCCAGGCATCCCGACCAGGCGTCGGATCCTTTTGTGGCCACGTAGATCTGCCGGCCCGCCTCATCGGCAACGGCAATTTGAACTAAGCAACATGAGTAAATTGTACAGATCGCCAAAAGGAAGAACGGCAGCAGTGACGAGCGCGAACGGGTGGTGGAAAATAACATGGGTGGGTTTCCTTTGTTTGTGGTGGGGCGATTGAGTTGTGGGGTTGGGCGAATGTGGAATTCTAACCCGAAATGCAAGCGAAGGGGGCATGAAGTTCACGTCGGTCTTTCGCCCTTCGCTTGCGCTTCGGGTTGGTATGTGGTGTACAATACGAGCCAAATTGACTTGCTCCCATGATAGTCAACCAGTCGCTGACGAAAAAGACTCACATGAAAAAGACGGCCCAGCCCGGCAAAGGGCTTGCATCCGCTTTGAGCTTGGTTAACATGAACGAATCAAGGCGGGGAAACGCCCTAAAAGCACAAGCCCATGGTGACTTCCAGCCGGTCTGGCAACGTTTCCCCGCCGAAAAAAAGCAATTTCCCCCGACGGAAATTCACAATAGGAGCTGCCCGGTGAGTAATTTGGAAAACATTCGATGGGGAGTTTTGGGGCTGGGGTGGTTTGGCGAGGTTCATGCCGATACGCTTTCCACCACGCCGGGCATCGAACTGGCCGCGCTCTGCACGCGGACCGAGTCGCGGCTGAACGAATTCGGCGACCGCTACGGCGTGGATCGCCGCTATACCGACTACCATCGCATGCTCGAAGACGATTCGATCGATGTTATCGGCATCGTCACTCATATCGACGACCATCGCGACATCGCCATAGATGCGCTCGAAGCCGGAAAGAACGTGTTTCTCGAAAAGCCCATGGCGCCTTCGGTCGAGGATTGCGACATGATCATCGAAGCCGCGCGGCGCGGCGGAGGCAAGTTCATGGTCGGGCATGTCTGCCGGTTCGATCCGCGCGTGACCCTGGCGAAGCAGGCAATCGAGGAGGGGCGCGTTGGTAAGATTATTTCCATGCACGCCCGCCGGAACCTTACAAAGGCCATCGGTTTGCAGGTTTGCGATTCCATCTCGGCACTGTTTGGCGACGGCATTCACGACGCCGACCTGATGTTGTGGTTCTCCGGCGCCAAGGCCGTGAGCGTTTATGGCCAGGAGATCCACCCGGACAAGAGCAAGTATCCCGAGGGAGGTTTCGCCATGGCCCGCCTCGACGATGGCGCCGTGTGCAATATCGAGTCGGTCTGGTACCTGCCCGAGACCACGCCCTACGCGATCGATGCGCGGATGGAAGTCATCGGCACCGAGGGCGCGATTTACATCAACTGCGGCGAGGCCGGACTGGAGATCCACGACAAGGAGAAAACCCACCTGCCCGACACGATTTACTGGCCGACATATATGGGCGGGCGGCACGGAGCCTTGCCGGACGAGTTCCGCTACTTCGCCGACTGCGTACGTTACGACCGGCAGCCCGATCGAATCACGCCGGAAGAGTCGCGTGCTGCCGTGGAACTGATGGTGGCGGCTGGCGAATCGGCTCGGACGGGGAAGATTGTTGAAATTTAGAGGGAAGAAGGCAGAGGGCAGAAATGTCGAATGCAGAAATCAGAATGAAGAAAGAATTAAGAATGCCGAATGTCGAACCTTACATAGCTCATACCTCATATCTCACACCTCATACCTGATACCGAAAAAATGAAATTCGATCACGTAGGACTAATCACAACAGAAAAGAAGGCCGGCGAGATGTTCATCCCGGCCACCAAGGTCTGGGTGACCAATTTTCAGGGACACCCTTTCAATATCGAGTGGTTGCGGTTCGAACCAGACAGTCCCGTCACCGGGCCGGTGCGGAACATGCCGCACGTGGCCTTCGCTGTCGATAGCATAGAGGAGGCCTCCAAAGGTATGAAGGTCTTGATAGAGCCCTTCGACGCCGAGATGGCCATTGTGGGATTTTTCGAAAGCGAAGACGGCGCGGTGGTTGAATTCATGGAATACAAAAAGGAGGGTTCAGCATGGCAAGCCTCGGAAAACTAAGCGGTATCAAACGTGTAATGGTCACCGGAGCCTCGGGCAAGCTGGGCGCGCCGCTCTGCGAAGCGTTGTTCGAAGAAGACTATGAAGTCATCGGCGTCGACAACAGGGTGCCCACGGGCATCGACGGCGTCGAGGAAGTCAAGGCCGACGTGGGTGACCGGGAAGCCATCGAGGAACTGGTTTCTCGCAGCGACGCTGTCATCCACCTGGCAAGCTGCAAGGAAGATCGTGACGCCTTTATAGATATCAGTGCCCGAGGCACATTCAACATCCTCGACGCGGCCATGCGCACCAAAAAGCCCAAGCGGGTGATCCTGGCCAGCGGCGACTGTGTCAACGGAATTTATTTTTACAACAATCCCGTACCCATAAACGAGCAGATGTCCATGCGCGCCTATCCCGGCTACTACGCGCTTTCCAAGGTGCTCGAGGAGACGATGTTCACGCAGTATTATATCCAGGCCGGCGTGCCCACAGTGGTTAGTCGCATGTCGTGGATACAGGCCGAGGACGACATCCTCAGCCACCTCACCGTGGCGGGCGAAGACTTCGGAGTGCCGATCTGGTCGGAACTGATGGACAGCGAGCAAAAAGCCAAGTATACGTGTGGCGACGACAGCGACTCGGCCGTGGCCCTCGCGCATCCCGACGGCAGCCCCATGCTGCGGCACATCGTGGCCCTGGAAGATTGCGTGCAGTCGTACCTCTTGATGTTGAAGACGGCGGGCATAGAAGGTGAAACTTATCACATCGCCATGAACGATCCGTTCAACTATTTCGACGCGGCCGCATATGTCGCCGAGCGGCTGGACATCGATGTGCTGGAACTCACGGATCCGGTTGGTAAGGATTTCTGTGTCGACGTGACCAAGGCCCGCTATCAACTCGGGTTCCAACCGATGCACGACATCTTCAGCTTGATCGACAGTGCCGTAGAGTTCCGCCAATCGGGCCGCCAGCGGAGGGAAAGATCGGGGATAAAGGGTTAACAGCATAACACTTTCCGCAAACTTGAAGCTGCTGAACAAGGGATATGAATATGAGCAACCTGCAAGATAAAGTCATCTTGGTAACCGGCGGCACCTCGGGTATCGGCGAGGCCTGTACGGAGCTCTTCGCTCGTACGGGAGCCAAGGTTGTCACTTCGTCGATACAAAGCGAGGCCGGCAAGGCACTGGCCGCGCGGCTTACGAAGGAAGGATGTCAGTGTGTTTTCCAATATGCCGACGTCAGCAACGAATCTGACGTCGAGGCCATGATAGCCACGGCTGTAGACCGTTTCGGGCGGCTCGACGCCGTGCACGCAAACGCCGGCGTGTTGGCAAGCAAACGCATTACCGACGTGACGGTTGAAGACTTCCATCACCTCATGAATGTAAACGTACTCGGTGCCGTGCTTACAGCCAAGCACGCTGTGCGCGTGATGGAGAAGCAGGGCGCGGGAGTCATTGTCTTCACGACTTCCGTGGCGGCCGATATCGGCTTCCCTGCCCACGCCGTATACGCCGCTTCGAAAGCCGCCGTTGCCGCCATGATCGGCAGCCTTACAACCGACCACAGCCCTCAAGGCGTCCGCTTTGTCGGTGTCAGCCCGGGTACGATCGACACGCCCATGCTGGCCGAATCCTGCGCGGGGTTCGACAAACCCAAAGACGAACTCTACGCCGAAGTGGCCCAGAAAATTCCCGTTCGCCGCATGGGAACACCCGAAGACGTTGCCCGAACCGTGGCCTTTCTCATCAGCGACGAGGCCGGTTTCATCAACGGCGCGATAGTACCCGTCGAAGGCGGAACACTGCGTTTGCCGCCGTGGTGATGTTGTTACCATAGCAGTTCCAGGGCGATTGTCATCATCGCCAGGTCGGCAAGTATGTGTACCACCCAGGGCGCTACGATCGTGCCAGACTTTTCGTATAAGACCTGCAGTATCCAGGCGAATACGAACAGCCCCAAACCGGCCAGAACAAGCAGTCCGGGGGAGAGCCAGTGGCTGATGAATAATAAATGCTGCGCGGAAAAAGCCGCCGCCGGCAGACATTGGCCCAAAATCCTTTGCCGCCTGACGAGTTGTCCAAATGCGAAGCCG
>JAFGTN010000001.1 GCA_016934075.1 Pirellulales bacterium | reverse complement strand
CTGCTGAGTGACCTCAGCAGTTCGGTTAGTTCGCGGCTTCCCTTGACGACACCCTGGCGGGTTGTGATGACGGCCGACAGTCCCGGGCAGTTGCTGGAAAACAACGATATTCTCTTGAATCTGAATGATCCATGCGCGATAGAGGACACGTCTTGGATAAAACCGGGAAAGGTGCTGCGCGAAGTGACTCTGTCAACCATCGGCGGCAAGGCTTGTGTCGACTTTGCCGTCAAGCACAACCTGCAGTATGTCGAGTATGATGCCGGTTGGTACGGGCACGAGTACTCGGGCGACGCGGATGCGACCACGGTCACGGTCGATTCAAAACGTTCGCCAGGGCCGTTGGATCTACCAGAGGTGATTCGATATGCAAAAGATCGAGACATCGGCATTATTCTGTACGTCAACCGTAGAGCCTTGGAACGCCAACTCGATGAGATTCTGCCGCTATACGAGCAGTGGGGTATCAAGGGCGTCAAATACGGTTTCGTCAACGTAGGTTCGCAGTGTTGGACGAGTTGGTTGCACGAGGCCGTGCGAAAGGCGGCCAGGTATCGGCTTATGGTTGACGTGCACGACGAGTATCGGCCCACGGGTTACAGCCGCACCTATCCGAACCTCATGACGCAGGAAGGAATCGGCGGCGACGAAACCAGCCCCAGCAACGAGCAGACGCTGAACATTCTTTTTACGCGAATGATAGCCGGGGCGGGTGACAATACGATTTGTTACTACGCCAAACGGGTTGCCGAAAACGCGACGCACGCTTATCAACTTGCCAAGGCCGTGTGTATATATAGCCCTTGGCAGTTTTTGTATTGGTATGATCGTCCCGAGACCTCTCCACCGGGGAAAAGTGGAGCTGGAAAAACCGATGCCCGAATGGGCCAGGAGCCGGAGATCGAGTTCTTCGATGCCGTGCCCACCGTCTGGGATGACACGAAGGTGCTGTCCGGGAAGATAGGCTGCTTTGCCGTGATCGCCCGTCGCTCGGGCAAGAACTGGTTCGTGGGTTGCATGAACGCCAAAACGCCGCGCATGCTCGAAGTACCGCTGAGCTTCCTAGAGAAGGGAAAGAAGTATACTGCCCACATCTACTCTCACGATCCCAACGTGGCAACCCGCACGCATGTGAAAATCGTACGCCTGCCGGTGGATTCGACCAGCGTGCTGAAAGCTAACTTGCAAGGCAACGACGGACAAGCCATACGGATCGTGCCGGCGGAGTGATAAGCGTTGGCAGAGAATTAAAAGGGAGGGCGAAGCCACTGCTGAGCCGGAATAGAAAACGACGGTCTCGTTAGCATGTCCACCAGATGAATCTCCCCACTCATCAACTATGAAATTAAAGCCTCTCTCTGAAGTCAGATCTTTTATGCGGACTATTGCTGGAGAATTATCGTTGTAAGATGCAGGGCTGGCAATTACAACAGGTTTATTAGGAGTATACAGCGAGCCCCCTGTAATACCGCCATGCATCCAATTATCACCGGCGTTGAATATTGTTGAACTGACATGGCCAAATGTGCCAAATGGACGATTGGTAGAAAGGGACACATCAACGACAAATACAACATCTGGATTATCTCCAGCAATAAGACATTCGCGGTACCCATTGTCATTCATGTCATTCCATTTAAACCCATGTATCTCTCCACCGCTGAGGCAAAGCCGAGGTTCAAGGAGCTCAGTAAAGCATCGGCGGTGCAAAAAGTGTGAATTTAGCGGTTTCGTTTCATTGTAAGCCCGTTTCTTCGTCTTGCATAAAAGCCAATTACTACAGAGCATAAACTTTCCCTCCAAAGTTAATCCGCGCGTTCAAACACCAAAAGTCAATCGTACTTTCGAATCGTTGATATCGTCAGTGATTGAATCGCTTAAAGAAAACAGCTAAGCACAAAAGCATAGCAACCAAGCTTGCAATACAGTTAGGCTCGGGAACAATCGTAATGGAAATATTGTCATAATTGCCTTCATATGATGAAAGCAATATCGAATGGATAATTCCGATTTCAGAGCTACTAGCATCGAATGTTCGATACTCGTAGCCGCTCCGATATACATAAGTAACTTCGCCTATATCACCCATGAAGCAAACTGCGCTATCACCGCCACTATCACGAATATCTACTGAAGCATGCACAACGAACTGTTCTGGACTTAGATTAAATTGGATCATATCTTGCGATCCCAAAAAAAGCCGAAAATCTCCCGGATAACTTGGAGTAAGCTTTTCTGAAAGATGCCATAGTGGTATTGAACCCGGTGAATGCCCATAGAACAAATGTTGAAAACGCGGATCGAATCCAGCATTCCCTTGTTCATCTTCAAAATCTTCAACGTAGATCGTTACGTCAGCTTGCGCGGCATTGTGGACGACGAATGCTATCGTCAGCGCTACCAGGGTAGAAAGTATTAACCGCAACATAAAACTCATCCTTCCAAAAAAGGATCCACATTTCCCTCTCGACAATTTACGCGCATAACGAAAAGACACTCCGCTAAGCCGACGGCCAGGCGGGACGCTGAACTTCGTTATGCACTCAAAACAATTGAGCCGAGTCGAAAAGAATCCCCTCTATTACCAGATGCCCTTCATGCCCGTGCCGCCCTTTTGCAAATAATGAAATTTCCGATTAACGGAGATGCCGCCGTGCCCCGATCCGTGCGCCCTTCATGCAATCCTGCCACATGTCCACCCTTTGGATAAACGGCAAACTCGATATATGTGACTTTTAACAGAAACCACGCGCAATGTAAAGCAAAGATAAAATTATTATTTCGGGGGGGATAGTGGCATGAGGCCGGTTTTGTGACATCAGGATTGATGGGCGACGATGTAAGCCCCGTCCCTCACACGGAAGTCTTCACCTACATCCATCAAGCCATCTTCGGCCGCGTCTATATGCAAAACGTTTACAATAATCGTACATGTTTTCAGGCAAAGCGTGATCTACTACCCATAATGCACGGCCAGCCACACCGTTTGCCTTTCCGCATCCGTGCGGACCACGCGATGGCGTCGGCGCGCGGGGATTTGCAGGAATGAGCCCGGGCTAAGCTCGACTGGTTCGGTTTCACCCTCGAAAAGCACGGCCGCGCTGCCTTCGATCAAGAGTACCCATTCATCTTGGTTCTGGTCGTACCAGAAATCCTCTTCCGAGCACTGTCCCCAGGATACGATCCTTTCGATGCGCAGACCGGGCGCGTCGAACAGTTGCGTGAAAAGCTCCTGGGGGAGTCTGTCGGGAATGTTGTCGAAAAGGTTTTGAGGTTTCATTTACGAGATGATTACAGGTGATAAATGCCGAGGCTGCGTTGATTTTTTTGTTTTTTATCAATGTTTGATAATTCGGCCAAGAGTCTATTTGAATTGAAACGCGAATACATCCGCGTCCTTCAACTCGAATAACAAGCGTACGGGGCGGCCGGCCAGCGAGCTTACGTCTGTTTTGCCCTTCCAGGATACGGCCCGTTCGATTTCGTTGCCGATAGTCTGGTCCGAATCGGCTAAGGTGAAGCCGGGAATGGGATTGCCTTGGTCGTCTTGGATTTCCACGCGCACGCTTCCGGCGGCCGAAGTGGCGAAATTCAGCACGAGTTGCTTGCCTTTGAACTTTAGCAGCTTGGTCAGCACGCGCCCGCCGTCGTAACCGGCCTGAATGGAAGCGAAGCCGTCCAGCCGCATCGAGAAACGACGCAGTTCGGCGGTGGGTTGGGCGTAGTTGCAGTTGGCGTAAAAAGACATCTCCGACGGGCCTGTCTGAACGATCTGCCAGGCCGGATAGTTAGTGCGCGAGATCCAGTTGCCCAGTCCGATATCGTTGCGAATAAAACCTTCCATAAAAGTGCGGTCGAAAATGTTGCCGCCGCGGCTGGTCATCAAAACCGAGTCGGATATATCGCGGAAATATCTCGGGTGGACGCCCAGCTTTTTGGCTTCAGCGTCACTGATAACCTGTCGGCCGGGCATGAACCGCGCGGCCGGGGCGGTGTAGATTTGCGGAGCGCGGAAGTAGGGGAAGGTCTGGTTTGTATAGATGTGTTCGATGGGGGCGGGCTTGCCTTTGTGCATGGCTTTGATTGGCTCAAGCGGGCCCCAATTCAGGAAATCCTTGCTCGTTGCCCGGGCGATCCAGCGGACGCCTTTGATAAACACGCGGAAGTAGCAGATATAACACTGCTCGGAGTCGGACCAGAAGGCCACGTTGGCCGAATCGAAGGGACTGCAGGTGAGGATCGGCTCGGGCTTTACCTTGCGCCAGTGTATGCCATCAGGTGAGACGAAGCCGTAGAGTTTGGCCTTAACTCCCGAAGTTGCCTTGTAGCGTTCGTTTTTCGGTACATCTTTACGTGTGTCGATGAAGGGATGGAAGTTGTGGCTATTGGGGGGATCTTTGGCGTAGATTACGTTGTTTTTGAGCGTACCGTTGATCTCATAAATTCCCAACTCGGGCTTCGTCCACGTACACCCATCTTTCGACTCGGCCATGCAGGTGACTTCATGTCCTCCGCCGTCGCCCGTCTTGGGCATGCCACGGTAATATGCCCTATAAGTGTCGCCGTCTTTCAATACCGTGCAATAACCGCAGAAAATACCCTCCCAGGGCTTGTCGAACTTCATCACCGGGCCTTCGTGGCGAGGATGATGCAAAACCATATGAGCACCGTCGAGTTTATCGATGAGATACTCGTCCACAAACAACTCGCGATCCGAACCGATATCAATAACATTGTCGGCAGATTTGGCAGACTTCTTATCGTCGGCATTCAAGCATGCGGCACAGGCGGCCATGATGATTGCGGCTATAATCAGCTTGATAGTGTAGGAGGGCATGGTCATCGCGGAAGTCCTTGCTAAGGTGTGAAGTATAGAGGTGTGAGGTATCAGGTATGATCATTGGACATTGATCATTGAGTCTTGATCATTATTCCTAGGGCGTGATATCGATATCAAACCGCCCATCGAAACTGCTATCGATCTCGGCCGTAAGTGGCGATTGTTTTCCGGCGTATTGGGGCGGGGAAATCGTGATGTATTCGTCGGCCAGGGCCTTTTCGAAGCCCGTATCCTGCATGACTTGCCGTCCGGTTTTTTTCTTGGCGACAACTTCAACACGGTATTTGCCCATCATCACGCCGCCGCGACCTTCGATGCGGTATTCGCCATCGACTATGGAGGCCGCGTTGTTCGAACCCGGGGTACCCTCGATGGGGATGAATAGCACCTGGCCCGACTGGGCTTTCTCGCCTTTCACGGTCACGGTGCCGGAGACGACTTTGGTTTTAGGGCCGCCGCATCCGACAAACAGCAGGCAGCAGACTCCCAGCATCAGTAGTTCGGTCAGAGTGAATCCCGTGTTTCTTGGTATGTTGTTCATGGAACATATTCCCTTTTTTTAGGTTCTTCGCACATTTTAGTGGGCACATATGAATGAATAGCTTTTTAGCCCAGCCGCTTGCGGCGGCTTTGGATCGACGGACATCGATGCAATTTCGACTTCATATATGCTCCCGGCCAAGTACGGGTTCCTCTTCTCTATTCACGCCAAACAGAGAAGAGGAACCCGTACTTGGCAAGG
>JAFGTN010000145.1 GCA_016934075.1 Pirellulales bacterium | reverse complement strand
GGGGATGGTCTGGGAAAGCGTCCCTCTGCGATCCGGTCTGGAAAGGCTATCGCAAGCCCACGACGTGACCATCTTTCTTGACCGCCGCGTGGATCCGGGCAAAATAATAACGTTCTCGGCCAAGGACATTCCGCTTTTTGACCTGCTCAGCAAGATGGCGGAACACGAGGGGCTTGCCGTCACCTCTCTTGGAAAAGTGGTTTACATGGGTCCGCCGCCGGCAGCACGTTTGTTGAAGACACTTGCAGCGATCTGCCACGATGAGATATCCGGAAAATCGCTCCATCGGCGAACGGGGATACAAATCGATCATGCCATGGACTGGCCCGTACTTACGGTACCGCGTGAATACCTCACCCTCTTGGCATCGGAACGCCGCGTCCGATTCGTCGGTCTTGACCGCGTCCCGCACGATCTGTGGCCTGCCGGCCAATTACCTGCCATGCCATTTGCCGATCAGCTCACACTATTGTTGATTGGCTTTGATCTCAAGATCAGGCCTCTTTCCGATGGAAGCGGATTGGAAATCGTCCCTATCACCGGCAAAGAGCAGTTGACGCGCCAATACCATCTCCCCGCACGGCAACTTCGAAACCTACAAAAGATCAAGCAGATCGTTCCGAACGCACATGTTTCATCTGATCGCCAAACGGTCGTTGTCCGCGGGCTTGCGGAAGATCACGAACAGATTGCGGATGTGCTCTACGGCCAAGGATCCATGCGTACGGAGCAATCTTTACCGCCACGGGGGCGACGCGCACAAAAGCAATACACTCTTCGGATTGTTGAGAAACCTATCGGCCCCGTCCTGCGGCAGCTTGCATCTTCATTGGGTCTTGATATCGTTTTTGATGACACGGCCATCCAGGAAGCAGGTATCTCGCTCACGCAACGGGTCTCGTTCACGGTCGAAAAAGGTTCTCTCGATGATCTGCTCACCGCGGCTGTCGAACCTGCTGGATTAGCGTATCATCTGCATGGCAAAACACTTTATATTGCCCCAGCAAATCAGCATTAGCCCGGAAGATGCCTGGTATCTTAGGCGTTTTGGGTTGCGGGCTAGCCTGAGCTAGAATTAATCATGCTGATTGTTTTCGTAGACGGTGGAAAAAGCAGTTTGAGGATCTATTTCACCCACGACAACTCGCCGGATTGCTGGTAGAAAGAAGTCCACCATTTTTATCTACCATGATTTTGTTGCCGGAAACACCGATTGCAGTTGCACTTAAGACCGTTTCTTCAATCCATTGGCTTCCAATGGCTGAATAGTAAAAAAAGGCAATAAACCAAACAATCAAGCGATACTTTCCGGTAATAGGGCATTGATATCCAAACGCCGACTGCAGGGAACGGTTGAATGTTCCACGATGAAAAGATTACACTGGGGCCAATGCACATAAGGAATATGGAACACGCTTAGGAATAAGAAACATGCAGACACTTCTTGGCCACCATTGGCATCATCTGCCCGATGAAGAAGTCCTTGAACTATTGGAAAGTGGCGAGACGGGCGGACTGGACCGCTTCATGGTCCAGTCGCGGAAGGCGCACTTCGGACCGAATGTTATTTCCGAGAAGCGCAAAAAGGGGCCGCTCGCCCGGTTCCTGCTCCAGTTCCATCAACCGCTTATTTACATCCTTCTTCTGGCCGCAGTCCTGACCGGTGTCTTTAAGGAATGGGTGGACGCTGTTGTCATTTTCGGAGTGGTTGTCATCAATGCCTTCGTTGGCTTCATTCAAGAATCGAAAGCCGTGGGGGCCATTGCTGCACTGGCCAAGTCGATTGCAAGTGAAGCCACCGTTTTAAGAAGTGGGCAGAAAATGCGGCTCCCGGCTGCTTCCCTGGTCCCCGGAGACATCGTTTTCCTGCAATCAGGCGACAAGGTCCCCGCTGACCTCCGCCTTATTCGCACGCGCGATCTTCAAATCGACGAATCCGCCTTGACAGGTGAGTCCGTGCCGGCTCAGAAGGCGCACGGGGTTCTACCGAAGGAGGTCGGTCTGGCAGATCGTCGGAATATAGCTTACAGCTCGACGTTCGTCACGTTCGGGACGGGAACTGGCGTTGTGATCGCGACCGGCGACCGCACAGAGATTGGACAGATCTCGGAAATGATTTCCTCTACCGAGGTCCTCGATACGCCCCTGATGCGGAAGATCAAGCATTTCAGCCACTTGTTGCTGCTGGTGATTCTCGCATTGGCAGCTGCTACGTTCACGATCGAAATCCTGCGAGGCAAGGACTTTTTGTTTACATTCAAGGTCGCGGTGGCACTAGCCATCGGTGCGATTCCGGAAGGTTTGCCTGCAGCCATGACGATTATGATGGCGATCGGCGTATCTCGCATGGCTCGGCGAAATGCGATCATCCGCCGACTTCCTGCTGTGGAAACACTCGGCAGCGTCACGGTCATCTGTTCAGACAAGACAGGTACTCTCACCAAGAACCAGATGACCGTCCAGGAGGTTCTGGCAGGCGGTCGGCACTACGAGGTACGTGGTATCGGATACGAACCGATGGGCCAGATCGTCCAAAGCCCGTTGGAGGATGATGAAGATTCAACCGCCCTCATGGAATGCCTCCGAGCGGGACTCCTCTGCAACGATGCTATCTTGGTTCACCAAGACGACCTTTGGCAGATCCAGGGCGATCCGACCGAGGGAGCTCTTCTGGTTGTGGCCCTCAAGTACGGCCTGAAGCAGGAAGCCGAACAGGCCTCATTTCCTCGGCTCGATGCCATTCCTTTCGAGTCCCAGCACCAATATATGGCCACACTCCATGATGCCGGCCTGAAAGAAGCGACTTTAGCCTATCTGAAGGGCTCCGTCGAATCGATTCTGCCAAAATGCCGGACCATGCTGCAACCAGACGGCGATGAGGTGCCAATCGACGCCGGAGAAATCCACCGCCAGGCCGATGCTTTGGCCTCCAAAGGTCTGCGGATTTTGGCCCTGGCAAGGAAGGCAATGCCTTCGGATGCGCGCTCTATCGGCCACAGCGATATCGCTGACAATCTGGTATTTTTAGGCCTCCAAGGAATGATTGATCCGCCACGCCCAGAAGCCGCCCAGGCGGTGGCCACCTGCCAAAGGGCTGGGATTCGAGTTAAGATGATTACCGGGGACCACGCCAAGACCGCAGGAGCCATCGCTCGGCATCTGAATATCGAAGGTGTCGACGGCGCCGAAGGAAGCGAAAATATTGTCACCGGCCAGCAACTTGCTTCGTTTTCGGATGACGCGCTGACCGATCTGGTCCCAAGAACGGCCGTCTTCGCGCGGGTCAGTCCTGAACACAAATTGCGTATTGTCCAGGCGTTGCAGGCCCGCGGTGAGGTCGTTGCGATGACCGGCGACGGCGTGAACGACGCCCCGGCGCTGCGCCGGGCCGATATTGGGGTGGCCATGGCCCTCGGGGGTACCGAGGTCGCCAGGGAAGCTGCGGACATGGTCCTGACGGACGACAACTTCGCTTCGATCGAATCGGCGGTCGAGGAGGGCCGCGGCGTCTTCGATACACTTTTGAAGTTCATCGTCTGGACCCTTCCCACCAACGGAGGCGAGGGTTTGGCCTTGCTGTTGGCCGTGCTGCTCAACACAGATCTGCCACTTCAGCCTGTGCAATTGCTCTGGATCAACATGACCACCGCGGTCTTCCTGGGACTGATGCTCGCTTTCGAGAATCCGGAGTCGGGAATCATGCTCCGCCCCCCACGCGATCCTGACGCCTCTCTCATTACCAGCAGCCTGCTACGCCGGATTGTTTTGGTATCGGTGCTGCTATGCGCCGGTGCGTTCGGGCTGTTCAAATTCGAGCTGGCCAATGGGGCCAATAAGGAACAGGCTTGGACGGTTGTCACCGCCGTCTTTGTCTTTGGCGAGGCATTCTACCTATTCAATTGCCGCTCGCTCTGGCGATCAGCACTCTCGGTAGGCCTGTTTTCAAATCCGTGGATCTGGGGAGGAATTGCCGCCATGACGTTGCTGCAACTCGCCTTCACCTACTTGCCGGCGATGAATGCGCTCTTCTACTCAGCGCCGATCGGCGTTGGGTCCTGGCTTCGGATTCTTGGTGTCGGACTCGCTATTTATGCCGCGGTCGGGTTTGAGAAGTGGCTCATCGCACGGTCGGACCGCCACCCTACATAAGCCCTATGGTCTCTCCTCAATCTAGCTCCGGTGGCTTGGAGAGGAACCCGGGACAGAATCAAGTATAATCGAACGGGTGGTTAGACGCTGCATCTTTTGATACATCAGATCAAGAATCCGAAAAATGGATCGATAGCCAGCTGGATGTATGGAGCAAAGTGGCAGTGCCTTTGTAATATATTTTGTTCATCCATGTTACCAAGCCAGATGACACAGATCCCAACCGGTTAGCGTGAACGGCTGCAGAAAATGGAAATTCTGTACTTGAAACTGATAACTTATTTATTTGCATAAGAGTATGAGTAATTTGGTTTTTACATTCACTCCGGCGCTGGATGAATTGACCATCGATCCGGCGGTGATAGCCCGAGCAATGGGATATCCGGATATTTATTCGCTCAACGCGCTTTTTCCCCATATCGATGCGCTGCTCGAACAAGCCCTTCAATATATCTGCATTCAGAGCGGCTTCCGGCATCTGGATTCTGCTCGTTTGGAAAATAATCACCTCATTGCCAATGATGTTCACTTTTCGGTTGGCAGCATCATTGGCCAGCAATTGCCGGATATTTCATCGCTCATCATCTATGCTGCTACTCTGGGAAAAAAGTACGATTCCTGGATCAGCCAGCTCTTCTCCGAAGGCAACTCGTTGGACGGTTTTATTGCGGACAGCCTGGGCATTGTGGCAGTCGAGGCAGCCGCCGAATGGTTGGTACAGCAAATAGAAGCTTATGGCGCAATTGTACAGCTCAAATGCACTTATCCTTACAGCCCGGGACAATGTGGCTGGGATATTACCGAACAACAAGTTCTTTTTCATTTATTGCCGGAAAACTTTTGCGGCATCCAGGTGACATCCTCTTCATTGATGATACCAATCAAGTCCGTCAGCGGTATTGTGGGAATGGGCGAACAGGTCAGCAAGAAAGAATACATCTGCAACCTGTGCGACCGAACGAATTGTCACCTGCGCAGAGAAAAATGAATAGAGAAAAGTTAAAATAACAAGGGGAGGGCGAACAGGCTTTAATCAACAATTAAAGACCTACACTGCCTGTCATGTAGGACCACACTTCGTGTGGTCATATGCCAGTACACTCTAAGCTGTTATGTATGACCACACTCCGTGTGGTCAACAAATCAATGTATCTTCTGGTAACGTTCATTCGAAACAATCTCTGCAGGTGACTTTGGATTCATTCCAAATATTGTCCACGCGGAGCGTGGACCTACACTAAACCCGCCTACGATGTTGC
>JAFGTN010000144.1 GCA_016934075.1 Pirellulales bacterium | reverse complement strand
GCGTCCGGCCGCGGCGATTGAAGTAAACGCACAGGCTGCCGCCGACGATCAGGGTCAGTCCCACCAGGCCGATGTAACCTTCGCCCGGCAGGACGAAGTTGGCAACGATGGGTAAGGCCACGATGATGCCCACTCCCACCACGATCAGCGTGATCGTGGCGCTTCGCATCCAATGGTGACTGAAGCGGGCCGGCTCGGCGATCCAGGAGTAGACGAAAGTGGCCGTGAGCAGTGCCAGGGCTGGATAGGCGGGCAGAATATGGTGCGGAAGCTTCATGGCGACGATTGACCAGAAGCCGATCACCACGGTGGCCCAGCACGTGACCAGCACCAGACCGACCCGAGCGGGATCGCGTTGTCGCAGACGGCGGAAGACCTCGACAATCGTCGGCCCCAAAAACACCGACCAGGGGAAGAAACCGATCAATATGACCAAAAAGTGATAGTAGAACGGACCTGTATGGCCCAGGATGGGTTTGACAAAGGGGCCCAGATTGTACTTGGCCATGAACTGGTAGAGCCACTGTCCGTCGGTTCGCATGCCCACCAAAACATACCAGGGCACGGCCACCACGCTCAGCACCAGCAAGCCCGTCAGGGGCCGCATTTGCCAAGCGGCGCGGAAGAAACGGCCCGGGGTCAAAAGACCCAAGAGGTCGGCCGTGGGATATAGGGCGGTGGCCAGACGGGCCAGAGGTCGCGGCGCGTGTCGGGCAAGCCAATCCAACGGCATCCGCAACAATGCAGCCAGCCAGGTTACCTGCCGGCCTTCGGGCAATTCTTCCGGAGCCGGGCGGTTTACGATCATCAGAAACAGGCCGATCGCGCACAGCGGCATGATGGCGCCCACCGGGCCTTTGGCCAAAACGGCCACGCCCACCGCGGTGTACATCAACACGAAACTCAACCAACCGCCGGGCGAGAATCCGCCTAGGGCCGTTTCGCGGCCGGGCTGGCTGATGCGTCCGGCTCGTACCACGATCAATATGGCCAGGGCGATGGCGAATGTCAGCGCCGAATCGACCGTGGCGGCTCGGGCGGAGACCGTGAATATGATCGAAGTGGAAACTATCAGTCCGGACCAGAAGCCGACTATCGGTCCGAACAGCAGGCGTCCCAGGTGGTAAGTCACCAGCGCCGTGCCTATGGCGAACACGGCCGAATGCACCCGCAGGGCGAACTCCGTGGCGCCGAAGATCTTGGTGCAAAGGATCATCAACCAGAACATCAGCGGCGGTTTGTCAGGAAACATCTGTCCGTTGAACCAGGGCACGACCCAATCGCCACGCGCTGCCATCTCGCGGGCACAAGAGCCGTATAGCGCTTCATCCATGTCGAACAGCGACGCGCTGCCGAGATTCAAAAAGAAGACGAAAACACCAAGCAAAACGATCCAAGTCTGGTGCCGTAATATGGGTCGCATGAGCAGCTCACTTCCTTGTCGAGACCGCCGTAAAAAATTATGTCAAACAAAGTTAAGACATAGGGACGAGGAACTTTATCAAACCCCGCCAGCGGAGGCAATGTCAGTTAGTTTTGCGACCTTTAAACCAAATTATTCGTGAACCACATGTTATGCATCAAATACTAACCCGAAGCGCAAGCGAGGAGAGATAGTTTAGCATCACGTCTTCATTTTTTCGCTTGCGCTTCAGGTTAGTGTGATTCATGAATAATCTATATTAAAAAAGCCACTTTCGGCTGAAAATACCAATAAATCAGGGGGGCGTTAATAAACCGTTGAAAAAGTAGGTCCCGCCTGCCGGGCGGGACCTCGGAGTGCGGAAAACTACTGGTTTTTCAGGTCCCATCCAGCAGACGGTAACTACTTCACTCACCGAATCCGACTTTTTCAACGGGCTGTTAACCGTTTGACGTATTCGCTAATTAGAATACTTGAGTTCCGTTTGTAGTACCGCCTTCAGGCGGAATATAAGAAGCAAGGGATATATAGGCAAAATAACTCCATTGACTCTCACCAGCATATCAACTAAAAATCGCGTATCTCAAATCAAAGTGGGCAAGCGCCGTGTTGGATCAGAACGAATTGCAGCCAGTCGCTCTGAACTATTATGGCGGTAATGAAACCTGGTCGCATGTGCTAAATCTACCGGAAGAGGTAAGTGCTTACCGCGATATGATGACCGCGGTGCTCAAGCAAGCCGCGCGGCTGGCTAGCATCGAAAAAGAACTCGATGATGCCCTGGTTCATCTGTCCCGATGCGGTTGGGAGTTACCGGACGGAGTGAAGCGGGCATGCGGATGACGTAATACGCGTTCTAAGATAATCTCGCGCTAATCGGTAGAACCAACCGGTGACCGTCGTTTGGGTCGTTGGACGGTGCCTTGTCGGAAGTGGTTCACGATTTTCTCTCGGCGAGTGAGTTTTGATGCGGGATTCAATTCCGGTTTTGGCGAGCGGAGATTGTGTTGGAAGAATCTGGCAATCCGCCGATGATAGGTATCGCGCGCGACAGAGATCGAACCATTGTGCTTGGCATCCGAAATCGCCCAAAGTTTGGTGCGTCTGGACATCGTGCTGCGCAGATCTTGTACGATCTTCAGGGGGATATGGTTGTCACGTCGCCCGTGGATCATCAGCACGGGCTGGCGGATTTTTCGCGCGGCGGCATCCACGTTCACAAACCGGCATTTACGACGGCGGCTGAGCACTAAACGCGTCCAGGCGTTGGTAGAGCGCAGAGAGATGTCCGGCAAGCGAGTGAGCAACCAGGGAAAACTCGCGAAGATTTTGGCGAAACGGCGCACGTAGTAGATCTGCATCCGTTCTGTGGGGCAAGCGCCGTCCACGATCAATGCACGCACTCGAGGATCGTAGGCCGTTGCGCACAGCGCCACGGTTCCTCCCTTGCTGATGCCGAAAAGGCCGATACCGTCGGGATCGGCATCCGGGCGCGATGATAAGTAGTCGATTGCCGCGCGAACATCGGCCAACTCGAAGGTCGTCACCCAGGGTAGAGGTTCATAGTCGACACTTCGGCCGCTTGTGCCGTGATTGCGGAAATCAAAGCTGAAGATGTCGTAACCTTGTTGGCGTAGATCCTCGACGTACGGTGTACAAGACCAGCGATCGCCGTTGAGCTCGTGGCAAAAAAGAATAACTCCTTTTCTGCTCTCCTGAAATGAAGGTAAATATGTCCCACTCAGCTTGAGACCGTCGTCAGTCGGGAACTCGACGCTCTGGCCATCGTCAAGCGGCTCCCTCCATGGCGCCGGTAGCCAAGGTGTCTCGCCGAACACGCGCACGGCCAGGGGTACGTACAGTATCCAAGCGACAATGTGGCCAACCACAACCGCAGTTACAAAAGCAACCAAAAGCCAGAATAAACAAGTAGCCAAAAAAGCCATAACGAAAAAACCCTAGGAGATACGAGCGGCATCCAAACAGCTTGGATTGGAGTGTTTATGCGGAAGTATCCAAGCTGCTGCTCGCGATGGGGTGTCTGTTCCGTTCACCCACGGTTACTCGCTTTTCCGCACTACCGGACAGTAAACCTTAACCAGACCGCCAAAAGTAACCTGTTACGATAACCGACACACAGCCGATGTTCAATCCCCACCGTCAAACAAATTAAATATGACAATAAAGAAGAACAATCCTACCATATATCACTAAAATAGTTATTTTGTGGTTGATCGGCCGACTGTGTGCATAATATTGTCAAAGCCTGTCTATTTGGTTGCCTCATCCTTCCGTTGCGTCCCAGCTTCACATGAACCTGCATTGACACCAAATGCAGTTATCGTGTACAAGCTGCCGACATTTTCCTCGACACCCCTCTGTAGATATTGTTCGACTGCATTTTTCGGCTGACCGCGAGTGTCTGACCGGGGGTGGTGAAAGTTGATCGCGCGGTGAAAAAATCCCGCGCCGGCGAAAGCCTGAAGGAAAAAATGACAAGCGACCGACCAACCGACAAATTGCGAGAGAGGCCCGAAGAAGAGCCGCGAGGGGATTTATCCCTGATTCGACGAGCGACATCGTGGGCCGCTGCGCATCGATTGATGGCAGGATTGTTAGGTGGTGGTTGTGTTCTAATCTTGGTCCTGGTGGGCGTATGGTATTGGTTGGGTTCCGGGACTTCAGCCAAGATCGCCAATGCAACATTAACCGACGCGCTCGACTCGCTCGACGACGGTGTTTTGAACGAGGCTCGTCAAATCGCCGAGGTCCTCGCCAAGCGTCGTAATCCTCCCGCCGAGGAAGCCGGCGGCCCGGCTTTCGTCCTGGGTGTTGTAACCTATCGTGAAACGATGGATTCCTGGCAGGAGAACAAGACCTCAGGTCTGCGACAAGCTGCACGATACCTGGAAGATGCCAGCGATCGCGGCTTTCCGCCCGGCCGAGAAGAACAAGGACTGCTGCTATTGGGCCGCTGCCTGTATCTCAGTGATCAGGTTTCGGCGAGTCTGCCGGTGCTGCGTGATGCCCTGAGGGTGACCAAACGCGAACAAACGCGTATCGAAATTGAAAAACTGCTGGCGGGAGCCTATCTGAACGACCCTATACCTAAATTCAAGGAAGCTCTGAAATACAACGGGCTCTTTCTCTCGCATAAAACAATATCCGACGACGCACGCAATGAAGGTCTGCTGGAACGGGCAAATATCTTTTTGCGAATGGATCGCGTGGGAGAATGCCTGGACACGCTCAAGAAGATACCCGAAAATGCCGGCAATCATGCCGAGGCTATCGTGGTTCGCGGTCAGGTTTTGATTCACGAAGCGGCCGCGCTTCGAAGAGATCTGAAAAACAAGGACGAGATCTCCAGCGACGCTTATCACCAGGCGAAGCTCAAATACGAAGCGGCCATAGAATGTTTCCGCGAGGCACAGGGCAGCGATACTCTCAATAATGTGGCCACGCGCAGGGCCATGTATTTGATAGGGTTATGTTATCTGGAAATGGGTAATTTTCGCGCGGCCGTCAACCAATTCAAACGTACACAAACAGTTTTCCCGGAGACACCCGAAGCCGTCGCCTGCGATCTTCGCCTGGCGGAATTATCGCGTCACAATGGTCGCGACGAAACCGCTCTGGCTTCCTATCGGAGCTTATTAGCGGCCATTCCCGATCCGGAGAAGTTCAACAATCCCTGGTTTACTCTTCCGGAAGTTCGTGCCCGTGTGCTGGACGCGTATCACCATTATTTCGAAACGCAGAACTACGAAATTTCGTTGCAGTTGGCGAGATTATCGTATCCGTTGTTTTCCAGGGTTAAAGCCACGGAGCTTGTGGCTGATACATATCGCCGCTGGGGCGAAAGCGAGATCGCGCGAGCAACAAATTTGCCGCCCAAGAAAGCTCGCATCATGCTCAGAAACGGCCGGGCCCATCTTCGGCAGGCGGGCATGGTCTATTCTCGCCTGGCGAAATTGAGAATCGCCACCGAACATTATGCCGACGACATCTGGGCCAGCAGCGACTGTTTCATTCGCGGCCAGAACTATGACGACGCGGTTTACGAGTTGACCAGATATCTCAATAACGAGTCGCGGCAACGCAATCCCCGCGCGCTTGTCAACTTGGGAAAGGCTTACCTGGCCTTGGGTAAAACGGATAAAGCGATCGAGGTCTTCCAGGAATGCATCGACTTCCATCCCAAGGACGTTGCCAGTTTCCAAGCCAGACTATGGGCCGGACGCGCATATCGGGAAAAGTACGCAACTGATACTGAAAAGACCAAGGAATATGCAGACAAGGCCAAAGATTCATTCTTGCGGATCATCGAGGGCGATGGCATCACACCATCCAGCAAAATCTGGCAGGACGCGCTCTTCGATCTGGGTGAACTCTTCCATAACCAGGGCGATTATCCGGCCGCTATCCAACACCTGAGCGAAGCTGTGCGCCGACAGCCCGACGCGCCCCGAGCCGTGCTGAGTCGTTACCTGATCGCCGATTCCTATCGACGCGGAGCGGCGGCCGCACGAGAAAAACTCCGCAAGGATTTTCTTGAGAACGCGATTTTCGCCAATACCAAGGAGGTGAATTCGCTGCTGCAATCGGCCCACAATCAATACGTCGAGCTGCGAGATCTTCTGGACCGGCGCAACGATAACATGGATCTTTATGAAACTGACAACAAGATCCTGCGAAACTGTTACATGGGTGTGGCGGATATGCTTTTCGAATTGGAAAACTATGATTCGGCCATCGAAGCCTACATGGCCGTAATCAGCCGTTACCAAAGAGAACCCGTGGTGCTCCAGGCATATCTGCAAACTGCCCGCGCTCAGCAACGCTTGAATAAACCCGGCGAAGCGCGGCGGACCATTAAGCACGCTCAAAATGTGCTGGAACGAATGAAAGAGAATACCCAGTTCACCCAAACCACAAACCGAACCCGGCAACAATGGGCCGATTTGTTCAATCAACTCGCAACCGCGTGGGATACGGCCGCCATGCGATTAAATCACACAATCGTCCCGCAAACAACATAATATAGTCCATGAACGCACTCGATACAGACCGATTGGCCGAACTGATCGACCAGAAGCACACTTGCCTGACTGAACTCTACCAGCTCGGGCAGCGGCAATTGGAATTAGTGCGCGGCGGACAAATGACCGCTCTGCTCGATGTCCTGGCCGTCAAACAGAGACTGATCGAACGGCTGCAAAACATCGAACGAGAGTTGAATCCCTTCCGCTCGCAATCGTCCGAATCCAGACAGTGGCAATCGGAATCGAAACGACAACGGTGTTCTCAAGTAATAAAAAGCTGTGAGGCCCTTTTCACCCAGATAATGGAACAGGAAAAAATGGGCGAAATCGAACTGGTCCAACGACGCGACGAAGCGGCCGTGCGACTCGATGGCGCGCACCAGGCCGGACGTACGCGTGGAGCTTATACCGCGGCAAGTCCACGGCACATAGGGCAGTTGGATTTGGCCTCGGAGACTTAAGACTTAGGACTTAAGACTTAAGACTTAAGACATAAGACCTAGGATTTAAGACCTGGGACTGACAACTGATCACTGACAACTGAAACCTTCAAATGACGGAAAATACAATCGTATCCGACGTATTATCGCTGGGCACGGACGCCGATCTTGAGGCCGTTTTAGCGGCCTGGAATTCGGCCACGGTCCAGTTAGAGCAAACACATGAAGCCCTGCGCGAAGAGGTGCACCGGCTTACCGATGAACTCGAGTCCAAGAACCGCGAGTTGGCCCGAAAAAACCGGTTGGCCGACCTGGGGCGCATGGCCTCGCATGTGGCACACGAGGTGCGAAACAACCTCGTGCCCGTCAATCTCTACCTCAGCCTGTTGCGGCGAAGGATTTGTGACGATCCCGAAAACCTAAGTGTTTTGGAAAAAGTACAAAGTGGTTTCGGCGCCTTGGAAACCACCGTCCAAGATCTCCTGCACTTCACCTCCGACCGCGAGCCGCGGTTGACAAATTTCTTCCTCCGCGATCTTGTCGATGATATCCATGCATCGCTGGCACCCCAGATTTCGGCACAGGTTATCGAGGTCGACACCCAAGTGCCCGAGCAACTCGAGGTCCGCGCCGACCGCGACATGTTGCGCCGCGCGGCCTTGAATCTTACACTCAACGCCCTGGACGCCATGCCCGACGGCGGCACACTTATGTTTTCGGGCAAGACTGAGGACGACTGCGTGGAACTCGAAATCGCCGACACGGGTGACGGTCTGCCCGAAGAGAATCACTCGCGAGTATTCGAGCCCTTCTTCACCACCAAG
>JAFGTN010000143.1 GCA_016934075.1 Pirellulales bacterium | reverse complement strand
GCCAACGACCGCGATGGCCGCGAGAGTTGTCAAAATCAAAAAATAAAAGTGGGTGGGCTTGCTCATGACGTTTTCCTCTGCTTAATTTGAACAGAAAGGTAATGCTGGCTGACCCAAATTATAATGTATTCGTGTATCATGTCGCCATGATACACATATGTCCATCAGAGGGGGGTGAGTGGTCGTTATATGTGAAACTGCCCATCCGTCAGCAAGCCTTCTGTGCTAAAATCCCATCTGACTCCAGTTAATCCTATCCAAGAAACTTTGGATAGGCCGGAATGCTTATCGGCGGGAGAAACAACCGTGTCACGAATGGTATCGTTGATCGTGTTGGTGGTAATTCTGATTGCAATTGCCATCATTTTCTTCGATGTAATGTCGAGTTTCATCTTGCCCATCTTTTTGGCCTTGTTGTTGGTGGTCATATTTCGACCTCTACAGCATTGGATCACCGACCGCTGCAAGGGCCACGTACGAATAGCGGCCGGACTGACAACACTGACGATATTGTTTATCGTTTTGATACCCCTGGTTTTCTTGCTCTGGCAAGCGACATTGCAGGCTATATCGATCTATGAAATCATTTTCGAGGGCGCCGGCGATCCGCCCGGAGCGGCAAAACGAGCGAACATTGCACTTAATGGTGATAAAACACAGGAGAGCTCAAAAAATAAAGCCGCAAAAAATACAACCAGTCACGATAACGGCAAACAGAAGACGAGTGAACGAGCCATCGACAGGCTGACAGGCGAGGTTGTGCAATTGAGCGAAAAAATGGGGATGAAATTGGCTTACGAAGATGTGCGCCCCGTGCTTGAGAATACGGTGATTCCCAAACTGAAGTCCTGGATGGCGCCTTTAGCCGTCAGGTCCACGCATTTTGCGGCCCGATTCGTAGTGGGGCTGTGCATTATGGTTATTTCACTCTACTACTTCTTCGCCGACGGACCCGCTATGATGGAGACGCTGAGGCGGCTCTTGCCGTTGGACAAGATTTATGTAACCGAGCTGATCGAAGAGTTCGACAAGGTATCGCGGGCTGTTGTGTTGGCCACCTTGATATCGGCCGTGGTGCAAGGCCTACTGGCGGGATTGGGTTATTATTTTGCCGGTTTCCAGAGCGTTTTTTTGCTTATGTTTTTGACCATGCTGATGGCCATGATCCCCTTCGTGGGTGCGACCGGCGTTTGGCTGCCGGCCTGCTTGTGGCTGGCTTTTTATGATGAACGCATATTCGCTGCCGTAGTGCTTTTCTTATACGGTGCGCTTGTCGTTTCGCTGGTCGATAACTTGCTCAAACCATTTATTCTACACGGCGCCGCCAATCTGCATCCACTCTTGGCACTGATGAGTGTTTTGGGTGGCGTGGAGGCCCTGGGACCCATCGGTATATTTGTAGGCCCCATGGTGGTTGCATTCATGCAGGCGCTATTGGTTATGGTGCAAAAAGAATTGGAACGGATCCGCACCAAAGAATCGGAGGTAAGCAAGGCGCAAGCTGTAACTTAAGTATATGAGCAATACTCAAGAGCCAACGATCCATACCACAAAGTCTGCCATCTGCCCTCTGACATCTGCCCTCTGACATCTGCCCTCTGACATCTATCCTCTACCCTCTTTATAAGGTACATTTGCCTTAATATTAGCGGAAATACTGGGTGTGGCCGGTTTGAAGCCTGCATCTTCCGTTTATTCGGAAAAAAACGTATTTCCTTCACCCCGGGCTATACTTTACGAAGCTTGGCAATTTTTCAGCGAAACCGTAGACTAAAGTAACGGGAGCATACCCCTTTCAATGCTCGCACACCCTCAACCCGGACAAACATAATATGCCACAAGCCATTGTCGACCCGGAAGAACTTAGACGTTTCGCACGGAATCTGCACCGCTTCAATACAGAAGTACAGGACCGCATCACTTCGCTTTCCACGCAGCTTTCCACGTTGACCAGGACCTGGCGGGATCAGGAACAGAAGAAGTTTTCCGAAGAATTCGAGCAGCAGATAAAATCGATTTCGCGTTTTGTGGAAATGACCGAGGGGCATATCCCCAACCTGCTGCGCAAGGCCGAACTCATCGACCAGTACATGCAAAGATAGAGGCGCTTCTGATGAGTCCATCCGCCAAACTCACATCCATTGACGCCGTCGAAAAAATGTCGATCGCGATTACCAAATTCGGCGAAGAGGTGACTGCGGCCCTCGACCAATTGGATCTTGAATCGAAACGGGCCATGGAGTGGATAAGACACGAGCGGAAAATGTATTGGGAAACGCAAGTACGCCGCAACCGCGACGGAGTTTCCGAAGCTCGTTCGGAACTGGAACGAGCCTTGACCTATCGCGGCGTGGCTGGACAACGACCGGCCTGTCGCGAGGAGCGGGCGGAATTGGAAAAGATGAAACGACGCCTGCATGTATCGGAGGGAAAAGTCGAATCCGTTCGCCATTGGACAAACGCCATAGACCATCAGGTTCTGGAATTGATAGGGAGCGTAAGCCAGTTGGCACAGTGGCTACAGGCCGACTTGCCTCGGGCACAGGGTGTGCTCAAACGGCTGACGGCTACGTTGGAATCATACGTGGCCACGCCGGCCACTACAGACGACGCACCGACCCGCAAGCTCGCAGTTGGCGGTAAGACTTCGAGAATCGAACGGGGAACGCAAGAACAAGAAGAAGACAGAGAACAGAGGGCAGAGGACAGTGAAAAAGAGGAGACAAGCGATGAAGGCATGTGACCTGAATACGCCCACGGGACGGCTGCGGCAGGCATTCAAGGATCTGCAGGTTGCCCGGACACAAATCGCCGATAAATGGCAAGACGAAACGCATCGCAAGTTCGAAGAAGAATTCCTCGTGGATTTGGAGACCAGCGTCCGACGTACGGTGGCGGCGATTGGCGAGTTCGCGGAAATATTGGGCAAGGCGCAACGGGATTGTGAAGGATATTGAGGTATGACAAAAGATTCTTTTTCGACAAATCGAGCGCGTGAATTATACGACCAGTTGTGTCGTCTGGTGGCCGAGCGCGCCGCGGTCGAGAAGAATATTCCCCTGCGTCGCGACCAGGAAAGCGAAACCGAAGCCAAGGAATACCAAGCGTCGAAGGAGGAGGCGCTGGAGTCATATCGTGATGAAAAGTCCCGCGCCGAATCCGACTATAGCAGAACTTCGCAATCCATTCTTGAAGAATTCCAATCTGCCCAGAATTCGCTCAGGAGCGCGCACGAGCATTTTCGCGAGGAACGCACGGTACATTACACCGAGGCTCAGCGGGTAGAGAACCAGAAGCTGCGAGATGCCCAATGGGAAGCCAACACCATTTTCGAAGCCACCAAGGATGGGCCGGCGCAACGTTTCGAGGTAACGAAAAAACAGATCCTTTCACATCGTGCACGGATCGAATCGCTCCACGAGGCGGCCAAGCAAACACTCAAACGCCGCCACCAGTGGCGCGAAACGTACGCGTCTAAATCGACCTCTGAAGATAAAGAAAAAGAACTTTCTTCGGCCGAGTCGGTTTTCGCACAGACGCCAAGCGAGGCTTCGGAAGTCCCTTCGATGCAGCGTTTCATCGATCTGGTGACGGAGGCCGACCGGCAGTGGCACGCATTGGCCACGCAACAGATCGCCGCCCTGTTCGAAGGTAGCAGCCCCTTGGGATTGTTGGTGATTTTCGCATTTGCGATTTTCCCCATCACCATATTGCTGCTGGATTGGACAAACTTTTACTACTGGATTCCGGTGGGATCGGTAGTTACCCTGGGCGCCTGGGCCGTCGCTTGCGTTTGGCTCTTCCGCATCGCCCGCCGGCAGTCGAGCCGCGCATACAAAGCCCTGCGCGAAACTGTCGATGAAGCCGAAGCCGCCGCCATAGGACTGCTCAAGGCCGCCGAGGTTACGCGACAATGCGAAGAGGCGGCCATCGCCGCGCGGCTCAAATCGGAACTCGAGCGAGCCGAGAATGCGGCCCAGAAAGCCCTGGCCGAAATCAATGCCCGAAAAACAGCCGAGTTCGGCCAGGCCGAGCGCGAATTGCCGGTTAAGTTGGCCGAAACCGTGGCAAGTCGCGATGAAGCGATTGCCGAGTTGGAAGAAGAGTCGTCGCAGCGTTTCGACGAAATCGACCGCCGTTTCCGCCACGAGGCGAACCTTTTGGCCGCCGAACATACTCGCAAAACGGACGAGTTGAAACAACGTTACGATCAGGCTTGGAACGAAATGGCCGATCGCTGGCGGACGGGAATCACCGAATTTGAAACGTCGCTGAAACAGTTGAACGAGAGTGTGAAGCGACGTTTCCCTGACTGGGATTCCAGTGATTGGAAAGACTGGGAGCCGGCGGCCGATACTCCGGATGCGATGCCCTTCGGGCATGTGGATGTGGACATGTCGCTTATGAAAGGCGGTCCGTCCGTGGACGACAATCCGGGCGACAAGCGACTGGTGGTCGAGCAGACCCGCTTCGAATTGCCGGCGCTGGTGCCGTTTCCCGACAAACCGTTGATTTTCACCGTTGAAGAGGCTGGACGAGTAACGGCCGCCCGCACTTTGGGCGCGGTGATGCTGCGCATGCTGACCGCATCGCGGCCGGGCAAGATCCGTTTCACTATCATCGATCCGGTAGGCTTGGGCGAGGACTTTTCGGCCTTCATGCACCTGGCCGACTTCGACGAGCGGCTGGTTACCAACAGGATTTGGACCGAGAGCGCCCATATAGATCAGCGCCTTGTGGATCTGACGGAGCATATGGAAAATGT
Source organism: Pirellulales bacterium (assembly GCA_016934075.1). Classification (GTDB taxonomy): domain Bacteria; phylum Planctomycetota; class Planctomycetia; order Pirellulales; family Thermoguttaceae; genus JAFGTN01. The sequence continues at coordinate 1,717 of JAFGTN010000143.1, read as the reverse complement.
CATCCAGGTTTACCTTCGCAACGAGTTCAATACGATCCACGACTATAACAAGTTCGCCGGCGAAATGGCCGAGCCCTATCGGGTTTTGGTGGTGGCGAATTTCCCGGCCAATTTCACCGAATCGGCCGCGCGGCGACTGATGAGTATCATCTCCAGCGGCGCGCGTTGCGGTGTACATACGCTGATGACCGTAGATCCCCTCGCCAAAATGCCGCATGGTTTCCGCCTGGAAGACCTCGAAGCTCAAGGCGTTCACCTGGTTTGGCTCGACGGTCGATACGTGTGGAAGGACTCGGGGTTGGAAGACGTCCCGCTTCGCCTGGAAACGTCGCCCGAAGCGAGCCGTGTCACTGAAATTATTCGCCGGGTGGGCGAAAAGTTGGGCGACGTTGATCGGGTCGAAGTGCCTTTCGAGTTCGTCGTGCCCAAGGAAGAAGACTGGTGGACGGCCGACGCGGCCGGTGGGATAGACGTACCGCTAGGCCGGGCCGGGGCTATGAAACTCCAACACCTGGCGCTGGGACGAGGAACCGCTCAGCACGTCCTGGTGTCCGGAAAGACGGGCTCGGGCAAATCGAACCTGCTGCATGCGATCATCACAAACGTGGCTCTATGGTACGGTCCCGAAGAAGTTGAACTGTATCTGGTAGACTTCAAAAAGGGTGTCGAGTTCAAGGCATATTCGCAAAACGAGTTGCCCCATGCGCGAGTCATTGCCATCGAGAGCGAACGCGAGTTCGGCCAAAGCGTGCTGGAAAGTCTCGACGCCGAGCTGAAACGTCGCGGTGATATCTTCCGCGAGTTGGGCGTGCAGAATCTGACCGCATATCGCAAAGCCCGACCGGATGAAGTCATGCCGCGGGTGCTGCTGGTGATAGACGAGTTCCAAGAATTGTTCGTCGAAGACGATCGCATCGCCCAAAACGCCGCGCTTTTGCTCGACCGCCTGGTTCGCCAGGGACGCGCCTTCGGCATGCATGTTCTGCTGGGTTCGCAAACACTGGCCGGGTCGTATTCGTTGCCGCGGGCGACCATCGGACAAATGGCCGTGCGTATCGCATTGCAGTGTAGCGAGGCCGACGCGCATTTGATACTGAGCGAGGAGAATACGGCCGCGCGATTGCTGACCAGACCGGGCGAGGCCATATATAACGATGCCAACGGACTCTACGAAGGCAATCACCCCTTCCAGGTCGTCTGGCTGCCCGACAACGAGCAGGAAGCCTTTCTCACCAGGGTGCAAAAACTGGCCAACGATAGAAATTACCAATCATCGCCGCCAATCGTTTTCGAAGGCAACGCGGCCGCCGATCCCCGCGACAATCGCATGCTGGAAGAGATGCTTACGGCCGATTCCGCGGCTGCCGCGGGCCCTTCGCTAAAAGCCTGGCTGGGCGCGGCCGTGGCCATTAAGGATCCTACCGCGGCAACGTTCCATCGCCAAGGCGGCAGCAACCTGGTATTGGTGGGGCATCGCGAAGAAGAAGCGATCGGCATCATGACGACCGCTATGATCTCCCTGGCCGCGCAAATACCGGCCAACGGCGCAGGCTCGCCCGCGCCAACAACTTTTTACGTGCTCGACGGCACGCATCCCGAAGCGACCGAGGCGGTAATCTGGCCGCGCGTGTCCGGAGCATTGCCGCATGGGGTGAAGCTTTGCCAGCCACGCAAGGCCGGCGACGAATTGGCCGAGATCGCCGCCGAACTAAAAGAG
>JAFGTN010000142.1 GCA_016934075.1 Pirellulales bacterium | reverse complement strand
TGTCCGCCGTGGAGCGAGAATCTCGCGCTGGTGCGGTGGACGGGACCGTGCTCGCGGTTCATGTTGGCGTCAAGCCACGCCGCATTGTTGTTTCACGAAGCCTAATTCCGAGGAGGGTAGACCGTGCTTTCTTTCTTCCGCACATTGTTTGTGCTCACAATCTTGGCGTCACCGTTTTCATTTGGCTGTTCTTCGCAACAGAGCGTTGACGACACGCCGATTCAAGCAACGGACGAGGGCGACACGGAAGCCCCCGCAAACGACGCGGACAGTCCCTAGTCGTACGGGGCAATCTGCGAGTCCGGGAATCCGGGGCCGCGGAAGTTGTTGAATCGGCAACGGGTGGAGGCACGTGAGGATCGCTCTCGCCGCGTTGTCGCGGCTGCGCGGAGGGAATGTAGCAGCTTATCCTCATCTGGAGTACGAGGAGGCAACCTTCTACTCATCTTTACCTTTTCGATCTGGAGGGACACAAATGAAGACCGGGAATAGGCGAGCATTCACGCTCGTTGAGTTACTGGTGGTGATCGCCATTATTGGCATCCTGATTGCTCTGTTGTTGCCGGCGGTGCAAGCGGCGCGCGAGGCGGCAAGACGTTCGCAATGCACCAATAACCTGAAGCAGATCGGGTTGGCATTGCACAATTACCACGACACGTTCAAGTCGCTTCCTCCCTGCTGGTTTCGCCCGATCGGCGTTCCCGGCACGGGCGCAACGATTGGCAGTGAGGAGTATTGCTGGGGTTGGACTGCGGCGATCATGCCCTTCATCGAACAGGACGCACTGCAGGAAGCGAGCCAATTTGGCAAAATCACCATCCACCAGGCCGCCGGCACTGCGACGATTCTCCCGATCTTGCAGACACCGGTATCCGCGTTTCGCTGCCCTTCAGACAACGCGCCCGAAACGAATAACTGGCTCACGCTAAACAGCCAGAGATTGGCAACTTCGAATTACGTCGGGATTATGAACAGCGATCATCTGACGGAGTTCGATGGCCACATCGAACGAGGTGGTATGTTCGGCAGCCGAAGCCGAGGGACGAATTTCCGCGACGTCAAGGACGGGTTGACGAATACGTTCATGGTAGGCGAACGACAATGGAGTTTTCTGGACATCAACGGAAACACGCTGATTGCAACAGCCTCGCACCTGTGGGGCGTCCCGGCCCCGCACGGCACTGATTGGCGCCGTGGTTACCAGCTCGCCGGCGGCGTGTATCGGATGAACATGAAGGGAACGGATCAGACCGGCCAGATCTACAGCAGCCAGGTGAGCCAACGAGCCTCGCAGGGCGTTTCGAGCGAGCATCCGGGCGGCGCCCAATTCTGCCTGGGGGATGGAAGCGTCCGGTTCGTTTCGGAAACGATCCAAGGATACTTCGACAATCGTGGAGTCCAGACCGACTCGACCGGCAACGCGGGCACGACCCAACGTCGCGTTATCGACACGACATGGGAACGGCTTTATGCCATGGCAGATGGTGATCCGGTTGGAGAGTACTAGCTTTCCCCGCCAATTCCTCGAAAGTGAAACGGGGCGACTTTCGGTCGCCCCGCTCTTTTGTCATCGAGACGGCGTCACCTGGCCTTTGGCAGACGGAATCCCTGCCGACATCTTCACCACAACCCGTCAACACGCTTGCTGATCAGGCGCGTGCTGAAGACTCACTTAACGCTCTCAGTATCGGCGATCGCACCTTCCGATGCGGATCGCTCCCCCGTTTTCCGTCACCAAACCAATCGCGCGACTTATGCCTCGCGCCCCGTCGACTTCGGGGCTTTCGGCGCGTCGGCGGGAACCTCGAAATCCACCGTACCCGATTTCGTCGGTAGATCCGATTCGATCAGGTACTCGTCAAATAGCGATGTTACCGCGTCGTTCTCGCTCTCCGCGACCCGATCGAACCCAGTAATACGAACGATGTGCGGGCCTCCGATGACTCCCTTTCCGTCGCTACCGGTGTCGTACTTGCCATCCCGGATTGCAGCCACGCCTTGGGGGCCGGAATTGCCCTTCGCCGTGTCGGGCTGAAAGACGATCGTTCCCGCCGGGATCGGTTGTCCTGCAAAGGTGACGGTTCCCGAGAGATCATAGCGTGTGGGACCCTCACCGCCGCATCCCACCACAAACACGAGAGTCGTAGCGATCATCACAGCGGGCAAGTACTTCAAGAAGGGACGACAGAGGAGAGAGTCACGAAAGCGCCGCGTCATATCATCTTCCTTGCACTAGAGAGCAAGCCCGACACCCCCGCGAATCTGCCACGCAGGGATGTCACGTAATTGTCCGTTCGAATAGGGGGCGGGTCTCCCTGCCGACGAACGTATCGGACAGCACCGCCTCCTGTTCAGATGCTTTCACGTCAGGCTACGGAAGCGTTGCTACTTCACCACCGTCTCGACTTGCCACAGCCCGGTAAATATCGAAATCGATCGTTTCCGAAACGAATTGTACCGAACCGTCGACCATGGCAAACTGGCATCCGCCCGGATGATCGCTGCCCATACTGACATCGTTGAAGTTGCCCGAGCTATACGGCTGAACGTTGATGCCGTAGTTAATGTTCTTCGCCGAGGAAGCCGTGTTGGAGTAGATTCCGCGGACCCATGGCCGATAGCAGTTGGCCTTTTGCCAGGAAATCTCGCCCAACATGAAGGTGTTCGCCGTTCCGTCTTTGATATCACGGAACTTGCACGGGCCTCCCAGGGTGGCGTTGTCAACAGGGTCCGGCCCAGGTCCCGGCATTGCGCCCGATCTGGCATAGCCGCCGTGTCCCGCCCAACCTCCACTGTTCAGGACGTCATAGGGCTGGCCGCCTGGCGGTTTATTTCCCTTCGGACCCATGACTCCGTAATAGTGAGTGGTGTAGTTCGTCCCGCCACCAAGCTCGTTCGATGCACTGGGACACAACAAGGCAGCGACTTTCGTGTCAGAAAGGCTTTGATTGTCAGTCCAGTTGTGAGCGTTGAAGTTGAACTGATCGTGCAACGCGCCTTGCTCGATGAAGGGGAGCACGAACACGCACCAACTGAGCTCGTTGCCCCCCATAGCTGCCGGGGTGTTCGGGCGGTGCCACATGCTGCCGGGAGGCAACGTCTTGAAAGTATCATGGTAGTTATGCAAGCCAAGTCCGTGCTGCTTCAGGTTGTTGCTGCACTGCGCGCGCCGGGCCGCTTCTCTCGCGGCTTGCACCGCCGGCAGCAGCAGCGCGATCAGGATTCCAATGATCGCAATCACGACCAACAGTTCGACCAAGGTGAATGCCTTGGGCCGTTTCGAATGACGAGACATCTGAATGACTCCTACGATTTAGAAATGCGGATTAGGAGAACATGGCGATTGAGGCCAGACGACTTCCTTCCTATATCGGGTGCCGTACTGCTACGGTACTTCCGGGTAGTCAATAACGTATTGATACGACGGCCAGCGATTGTGAGCGCATTATACCCCGCCATAGAGCGAGGCATAGTGGTGCATACACCAATGTGCCCCGAATTATCCACAAAGACAGGCTGTTGAAGATCCGGGCGCGTGCAGTGTCAACCCCGCGAACTTGGTTCAGTTCCGTGGTAAGGCAAGAAAAGCTGCCGAGCATTCTGACACGAGCCGCAGGCCGGACGGACGCGCCCGGAAAAGACTCAATCCGCCAACCCTACCACGTGCGCCGCCGCAGCTCTTCCGAGGTGATCGAGAGCGTACCCTCCCTCAAGGACACTCACGATTCGTCCTTGAGCGTGCCGTTCCGCCGCTTGCACCAACCGCTTTGCCATCCATCCGTACGATTCCGGCTCCGGCCACATGTGGGAGATCATATCCGCCGAAAGAGCGTCAAACTCAGCACTGACCAGCAGGAACTCCGGACAATACTCGTCCAATTTGGGTACAATCCTCCCGTCGAATGCCGCTCGATATTCGGCGTCGCCGGCCCCGCGGCATTTCAAGAAGGAACGGCGGGCCCCACCCATTCTCAACCGATCAATCCCGCGCGGATCTGGAGTCGTCGGGCAAATACGCGACGGTCGCTGTTCACGCCGAGAGTGAATATGGTTGCCTCGCCAACAGGAGTGCGCGGCAGGATTCTCCCCGATTCGCGATCAAGGATGAAGTGCAGGTGCCAACCCAGCAACCACGGTTCGTACTCGCGTGGATTGAAAAGAGAT
>JAFGTN010000141.1 GCA_016934075.1 Pirellulales bacterium | reverse complement strand
ATCGCGTCGACGCCGCGGTCGAGTGCTTCTATCATTTGCATGACGGCCCAGCCGCCGGCGATGAAGAAGTCGGGCGGCAGGACCTCGCGAACGGCCGTGTACTTCGGGCCTGCCGGAACGGTTTCGATTTTCAGTCCGACCAGGTTGTGGAGCGATTCCCTCAATTCCTGGATCACGTCCAAACTCATGCCCGGTCCGTTGAATTGAAAGTCCTGCACAATCAGTGGTGAGGAATTCCCGGCGGCAACCGATCGGAAAAACGGAACAATCTCTTGCGGTTTCCGATAGAGGTCATCCGGCACGGCCACGAGATAGGCGACGGCCCCTACTTCTTCGGCCAGGTTGGCAGCGGTGATACAGGCTTCGGGGGAGGAATCCGAAGCGCCCAGAATCAGGGGCACTCGATCGGAGGCGACGGCGGTGATCCGCTGTACGATTTCGCGCCTTTCGGCATGGGTGAGCCAGGACACTTCGCTTGCGACGACCGGAGCCAGGAGACCGTTAATCCCTGAGTGGATCGTGTCTTCAACGAGACGTTCGAGGCTCTCCATGTCGACTCGGTTGTCCGAATCGAAGGGCGTTTGCACGACGGAGATGATGCCGCGGGGGAGATTAGCCGGTCGATTGATATCCGATTTGGACGGTATCACGTTTGTCGCCTTTTTGATTCTCAATAACTGCCGATCCAGCGGATCATGGCCGTGTCGTCGAGTCTCATGTTGCCGTTGCCGGAGGTAAATTCCAGCCGGCGTTCGAACAGGTAGCCGACTTCAAATGCGGAGCGGGAGCCGTTCTCGTCGACGCATTCCAGTCCGATGCTCAAGCGCAAGTCGCGATAGGTGGACAGGTCGTCGTACATTCCGCCACGTTCGACGGCCCAGGTTCCGCCCCCCAGGTCACCGGCAATATACAAACGGCGTTCTTTGTGGTTTAGCAATGTGATCGGGCTGCAGTCTTCCTCGCAGTCACGTTTTGGGCAAATAAACATAGGCAAAGCAAACGTCACTCGAGGACGGGGGAACACCAACTCGAAACGCACGTCGTCATTTGGAATCCAGATCATACCCGCCACCGGCAGGAGTTTGATGTCGCCACGGTCAAGGTAGTCGACTCCAAACACAAGCTCGGCCGCGGGATGAACTCTCAGAAAACCGACGGCATGCGCCGGGTAGCGGATGCCCTCGCGGGCACTCCCTTCGAAATCGCTCGATGCCATGACCGACGCGGCCACGTCGTAAGCAAAATCTCCAAACTGCTGCCGGTGCTGGTATGCGAGGCTGAAATCATAGAGACGGGGCGGCATCTCGGATTCAACCGGGCCGCTGACAAAATTGAAATCGAGGCCGACCCCGATGCCCGACTTCAGGCCGGATCGTTGATAATGATCGTTATTCAGCGAGAACATGCCGAACTGGTTGCCGGCTCCCACAATCCAGTCGAGCGAGCTCATATTGTAGCGATATCCCCAAAAGTCACGCAAGCCGCTGGCACTGGCCGTTTCGGTCGCGAGATCGACAGCCTGTTCTTCATCAAATTGAACATCGTCGAATTTGGTTCCGTCGAGGACAGAGGGCGGCTGTTCAAGTTGCGCGCCATCCGTTGCCGCGGGTGACACCATCTGCTCATCGCGGGGTTGGGGAACGGGCATATTCTGGTAGCCCGGCTGGTCGTACCGTTGGCCAACGCGATATTCGACAGGTTCAGGTTGAGGAAGCCTGCTAGGCAACCGCGGCAGCCGTTCGACAGTCAGGGCATTTTGGCCGGGTTGGTTGCCGGGCAGAGTAATCTGTTGTGCCGAAAGCATCGCGGTTTGCAATGCGACCACCGGGATCACGACAGCATATAGACAGAATTTCAGTTTCATGTGAGTTTCCCCGAAAAAAACGCAAATTCTTCCAATCTGCCTTTACAGAGATCCGACGGCAAAGTTCCCTCTGCGCATATTATCGGGCGTACAATACAACCCGCATTAAGGCGAGTCAAGAGAGATCGGGGGGGATAGAGGACAGAGGGCGGAGGGCAGAGGGCAGATGGCGGAAATGTCGGATGTCGAAATCAGAATGAGGAAAGAATGACGGAATTAAGAATGATCAAGGTCCAATGATCAATGTTTAAGTATTGTAGGGTGCGTCCGTGACGCACCGCGAGAAAAAATCCAATATCACAGTCTCGACGGCGAACAACCTTGCGCATAGCCCTCTAACTAAAAAGGTGATTCAGATGGACGAAACTACTATACTCGCGCGGAGGATACGGCTGTTACTCATATTCTTTATCTTCGCTCTGGTCATCAGCGGTCTGACTGCTGTTCCTTTACAGACCGAACTCGCCCTGCTTGACAGCATCGTCGGCGAAGGATCGGCCGTGCAATCTTGGTGTCCTTCGTTGGCACGGTGGATATCACACGTCCACGTTGGAGTCGTGAATACTCATCAGCAGTATCCCTTCATGGCCTACGGAACCGATTGGCTGGCGTTTGCCCACATCGTCATTGCCGTGGCTTTTATCGGCCCCTTGCGCGATCCGGTAAAGAACGTCTGGGTCGTCGAGTTCGGCATGATCGCCTGCGTGTTGGTTATCCCGCTGGCCGTGATCTGTGGACCATTGCGGGGCATACCATGGTTCTGGATCCTGATCGATTGCTCATTCGGGATTTTTGGGATCGTACCGCTGTGGCTTACGCGAAGATATATTAAGAGGCTGGAAGCGATTTGCTGAAATCGTAGGGTGCGTCCGCGACGCACCAGCGGCTTGATTCATGTGAGAATTATGCTACCCTGAAGATGCTGATCGGTTAGGCCATAACAGGCATAATCCACCCGGGGAGGCCGCGTCAAGTCGCGGATAATTGAATGTCCGGCAATCCAGCCATGTTGACTTTGGTAACCGGAGCGACCGGTCTGGTTGGAAATAATCTCATCAGGCATTTGCTTCAACTCGGCCGGCCGGTGCGGGCGTTGATGTTTGACGATGACGAGTCTCTGCGTGGGCTGGATATCGAGCGGGTGGCCGGTGATGTTCGCGATCCGGCCGACTTGAAACGGGCCATCGAGGGCGTGGACATCGTCTATCACCTGGCCGCCGCGATTTCCATCGACGACGACCATAGGCGGACGCATATCGACAGCATCAACATCGAAGGCACGGCCAACGTAGTGCGGGCTTGCCTCGACGCGGGCGTCAAACGGCTCATCCATTTCAGCTCCATCCACGCGCTGTCCTATTTTCCCAAAGACGATGCGATCGACGAATCGAGGGCTTTGGCACTAGATCAGGCCCGTCACCTTCGCTACGATCATACCAAAGCCGTCGCCGAGACGAAGGTTCTGGAAGGTGTGGAGCGGGGACTGGACGCCGTAATTCTCAATCCGGTCGGCATCTTCGGCCCCAACGACTTCGTTCCTTCGACCGGCGGAGAACTGCTGCTGCAACTCGCCCGCCGCGAACTGCCCGGGCTGGTGCGGTCCGGGTTCTACTGGGTCGATGCGCGCGACGTGGTCCATGCCGCGCTGGCCGCCGAGGAACGTGGGCGCCGCGGTCACCGTTATATCCTGGCGGGCGAATATGCGACATTCGAACAGATCGCCAAATGGGTACAGCAGGCTACCGGTGCCAGGCCTCCGCTGTTGAACATTCCGATCTGGATGGCAAAAGCCGCCGTTCCGCTGGTCGTCAGACTCAGCCGCCTGAACGGTCATCGTCCGCTGTTCACGTCCGAGTCTGTTCAGATTATCACCTGCCACCAGAAAATCACAACGACAAAAGCCGCCGAAGAACTCGGTTTCCGGCCTCGGCCTGTCCGGGAAAGCGTGTTGGATTCAATCAATTGGCTGCAAGGGCATTTCGGTTCGTCGACCGATGCAGCAGCAGGCAAAGGTTGATGTAACCGGCAACATAAGGACGTTACCCGGTGGGCAAATGGTTTATCATATACCAAGCCTGGAGTAACCTCTTGGCCTGCTTGTATGGAAGCGATGGTTCGATATACTGACTGGAGTAGCGGTATTCAAATGCTTCAGACTGTTTCTGAAGGCCGTGAACGGTTACCTAAAAGGAGGCATCTCATGCCGCGTTTCTACATGCTCGCTTTCACCCTTCTATTCGCAATTATGGCATCCGAATCGTGGTGTCAAGGGGAAGAACCACTAAGTCTGATGACGGAGATTGCCAAATGGCAATACCCGGGTTCAAAATTCAACGGCGCAACATCGAGCGATGCCGCAACGATGAACGCCAGCGGGGAGCGAACGGTCCCGTCGGTTCTGTGTAAAACCGTGCTGACCACGAAGGATTCGATGGCTAAGGTAATTGAATATTACAAAGCCAAGCTAAAACGGGGGACCGATTTTGCGACTACTAAGCCGAATAATAAATCCGGGGCGGATCCCGGTCGATCGGTCATGTTTCATGACGATTCTCAGGGGCGACCTCTGGGGATTTACATTATTCTTGTGAATACTGATAACTCGTCAACGACTCTTGTAATCAGTCGTGCGGAGAAAGAATCTGAGACGCACATTGCATGGACTCGCTATATACGATTATGGTCATCAAAAAACGACCAACAGGGGCGGTGAACCATACGATGTAGCCAAATCCATGTGGCTAACGGTTACCAAATCACGAGGGCATGACTGTGAGCGACTCCCAACCGCCGAAACCGAAACTTCGTTGGTATCAGTTCAGCCTACGGACGCTGTTGATCGTTACACTTATTGCTGCGATAGGGTTTGCTTGGGTGGGGTATCGGATACAGCGAGTCCGAAATCAAATCAGTGCAACGGCTGAACTTGAGAAGTTGGGTGCGGATATAGGTTTCTACTCACAAGTGGACTGGAATGAACTGCCAACACCTGACCGCTGGTTGTGGAAATGCTTTGACGACAATCCCGTCCATTATATCAATTCATCCCGGACTCCAATAACTGACACGAACCTTAAACATCTTAAGGAACTGACCAACCTCCGAGTACTGAAGCTCGTCGACACTCAGGTGACTGACAATGGCCTTGAATATCTTAAAGGGCTTACTAGTCTCCAAGCGTTGGACCTCAAAGTCTTGCAAGTCACCGATGCTGGCTTGGAGAATATAAAAGGGCTGACCAACCTCCAAGAACTGTGGCTCGAAGGCACACAAGTCACCGATACTGGCTTGGAGCACCTGAAGGGGCTGAGAAGACTATTCACTCTGAGCCTCAGCGGCACGCAAGTCACTGATACTGGTTTGGAGCATCTGAAGAGACTGAGCCTCCACTGGCTGGACCTCAGCCACACACAGGTCACCGATGCGGGCTGGAGCAGCTTAAGGGGCTGACCGGCCTCCAATCGCTGGACTTAAGTAGCACGCAGGTCACCGACAAAGGCATCAATAAACTCCAGAAGGCCTTGCCAAAATGCGAGATTATTCACTAACCATTTCATCATGGTGGTATAGGTGAATGACGGTTGATGCTTGACGGTCAGGAGTTTCGAATCATTTGTTATTGTCGCTCATTTTTTAACGCAGCCGCAAAAGGCTCCATCAACCATTCCAATCGCGGCATGACGCGATCCACAAAGCTTCTTTGGGTTGAGTTTTCAACCCAAGGTAGCCCGGCAAATCTCCTCTCTCAAATGGCCGATTTTCAAGCGTCCTCACGTGGCCGGTTTTGAGCGACCACTGACACTTCAGTAATAAAACTCAGCAATATAGTAATACTATATCATGTGATTTTTTCCCATTATCAGGTAATCCATTGGACTTTCGATATGGATATGATTAGAATCTGGGCAAGCTGCGAAAGAATATTTCATTACAACTATCGCTTGGTTTTGTATTTTGCAGCTTATTTGCCCTTTGGGAAAACTCACTAATTTCCTGCATGAGGCACCGCGTGTTCAAACCACAACTTGTATTATGTGATTGGGGATTTGAATTTCCCGGAATAAGCTCTTTCTAATATGGAATTTCGGGATCTGTATGATTGTGTGGAGGACGTGAATAATGAGTCATCTAGGCAAGATTATGAGTTCTACGATTCTCCTCGTAATATTGCTACCGGCTACGGGTTACACAGCTATTGTGATCGTACCAGATCCCATTGGAGACACTTTCGGTAGCGGTCCAGTCCAGCATGACATCGTGTCGACGCATGTCACGCTGTCTGCCACGGATATCACATTCGAAGTATTCTTCAATGAAATGATTGCCCCAACATCATCCAGCTCTGATGGTGTTGTGGGCTATATCGATTTGGATGTGGACCGCAGTTCATTGACGGGGGAGATTTCACATGTCACCGACTTGGGTAATGCGCCCAGTGGTTTGGGGATCGAGTATTACGTAGATTTGTTAAGCGAGCCATTCCATCCGGGTTTTGTGGAACTTGTGGATGCTAACACAAACACAACTATCGATCCGGCACTGCCGATTTCCTTTAGCGCGGACTCTTTCTCCGTAGCTATTCCGCTAAGTAGTTTAGCTTCTGGTGATGGACAAGTCGACTTCGGTATATTAGTAGGCACTGTCTTAGAATCTACCGATCAATCCGTTGGAACCGTGATTCCCGAGGCGAGCAGCCTTCTCATATGGTCGTTGTTGGGCTCGACAATTCTAGTGGGGGTGGTAGTTCGTAAAGTTCGATTTTCTTTCGCGAACCGGAACTAGGCGGGGAGAACCCGAATTATTCCTGGATCACACGGATCCGGTTCATACGTTATCTCTGTACTTATTAAGTCATCGAGTACTCGCTTTACGGACTGGTTCCTTTGTTGGTGGTCGCACTCTGCTGTCGGTAATGTGCGAGTACAAATCGAGAACGGATTCATATCCACGACCTTCCACGCCAACCCAACTCATGCCCATCCTATGGCTGGTAGCCAAATACACCGATATACTGCAATTTTCTACGTCCCGAACAGTTGAGATTAGGTAGTCGAATGGGTAATCTAGTTGTAGTTTTCGTAGTTATATGGATTAGCTAAAAGGCAGTTTAACTATCCAGTTACGAGGATATGTTTCTTCTAAGAGCACAGATCTAATGCTCTTAAAATGTTACGGCAATTCGGGAGGGTGTAGGTATGTTTCCTAATTCTCGTGCGGTTAATCGTCTCAGAAAACTATACGGATCTGTTTTGAGACGAGTCAGATCGCGAAATCACCAGCGTTTTCGAACGCCGGGTAACAAATCATTTTCCGGTGGACATCGTGCTTTTTTGGAACCGCTGGAAGCCCGCAGGTTGCTGGCAAGTCCAAAACTGATTGACGTGTCACCGTTGCCCGGCGATGGCGCCGTTATCGGTGCCGCCATAACTCAGTTGGACATTGAGTTCAGCGAGGATCTTGCCGCCGGTGGAGTGAACGACGATCTCAGTTGGCAAATGATCGAAGCCGGTCCGGACGATTTGTTTGATACTTCGGACGATGTTTCCATTTTGGCAACCACCAATGGCTCATACTCGGCGGGAACGACAGTCATCCTCTCACTTTCTCCTTCCCCCCTGCAACCGGGATATTACCGTTTTACGGCTGATGCGTCGTTGTTGACGGGAACCGATGGAAGTCCCTTGGATGGAAATGGCGACGGTACCGGCGGAGACGACTTTGTCACAACCTTTCACGTAGCCACCGATCCAGGAACTACTATCGAATCACACGACAACGATGCGCGTGAAACGGCTGACCGGCTGGACATGATCGAGAATCCATCGAGCAGCGGTCATCACGTCGGTTTCGGCCTGGGGTATGTCGACAGGACCGAAGACACGGTCGACTACTGGTGGTTCGAGGCGTTGGCCGGTGACAAAATCGCCATTGCCGTCGATACGCCTCAGAGTTCGATGAATTCTTATGTCGAACTCCGCGATTCGGACGGGGGTCTGCACGCTCAGGATTGGAACAACGGGCCCGATACGGATGCATTTATCAGCTACTACACCATAACCACACCGGGACGATATTTTGCGAGCGTCAGTAGCGAGTCCGGCGAGGGGCTCTATGACCTGCGGGTAGAGGTCGTCCGCGGCGACTTGCAGTTGGAAACAGACGCTGAATACGCCAATGATTCGATCGCCGGCGCCGACCGGCTCGTCAAGCAGCTTTCCGGTCTGGATGCGGTAGCATCTGTCGCCGCTACGATCATGTCCGGCGACGACGAGGACTACTTCTCATTGGGATCGCTTAACGCGGGAAATCAAGTACAACTCGATCTCCGATTGCCTAATGGCAGCACTCTGGATGGGAATGTTGTCTTGGTAGACTCATCCGGTACTGTCGTAGCCGACGACGACGGTATTCTTACCGATTCCGACTATCAAGCCACTCTCATAACGCCAGGCGCCTACTACGCGAAAGTCGAGGATAATTCCGGGGCCGGTAATTATGCTCAATACATCCTGGACGTTACTATTGTCGATACAGTTTCGCCCAAAGTAACCGGAGTTTCGGGATTGCCCGCCGAGGGAAGAACGGCTCATCTTCCAAACGGCAGATTCACCGTCTCCTTCGATGAGGACTTGGATCCGGCGAGCGTTGCCGCGGCCGGTGCGTTCGATTTCCGTGCCGCCGGTGAAGATGACTCGTTCGATACGCCCGACGACATAATCTACAACCTGACTCAGTTGCCCGTCTACACGTTGGACAATAACGTCGAATTCGATGTGAGCAACGGTCAGATTATCGACGGACTATATCGCTTGCGGGCAACGTCGCTAATAACCGACATAGCCGGCAACACGCTCGACGGCAACAGCGACGGCACGGGCGGCGATGCTTATGAGCATGTTTTTTCGATCGACTTGCCCGATGGAATCAACGCCGGTTTCGAAGACGAAGACAATTCGGCGCTTGCCACTGCCACGCCTTTGAATCTGGTGGAAGATGCGGCCGTGCCGGGAGTCTTTTCGGGTGTCGGCGTGGGCGTTGTCGACCCCAGCGACGACGCGGATTACTGGAGTTTCGAGGCGGAGGCTGGGGACCGCGTTAT
>JAFGTN010000013.1 GCA_016934075.1 Pirellulales bacterium | reverse complement strand
CCTGGTGGGTGGCGAAGTCCACCGGGGCCGCATTTAGCAACCAGTTATGGGGGGATTGGTCGTTTTCAACGAATTGGCTCGATGTCGCCGTGGGTGATTTTGACGGCTGGCAAATCAATTCGGCTAGCTCGGCTGCTTCGTCAGTGACCGATCCTGGTTGGATCGCCGCTGCGTACGGTCCTAAAGCCAGCGTTGTCGAATCTTCCACGATCGTGCCAATCCAACGACGGGTAGAGACCCTAGCGAAAGCAAGAGGATCCGAATTATCGTCGTCCTCAGATAGCCAATACATCCGGCAGACGCGACGGCACCATCATCGCAACACCCGGGACTACGAAGATCTGGTCGATACGCTTCTGGCAGACAGTCAGGATGGCCACCTCTGGCGTCCGTCATTCGAGGCAGTCTGGGAAGAATTGTTGAATGACCTGGAAACATGCGTGGGAAGAATACCAGGCTGAGAGAATGAAACTCCCAGCACTCAGACTTCCTTAATTAACATCCCCTTATTTTTCCTCGCGCCTCGCTACTCGCGCCTCTTTTCCCTACATATGGCCTCTACCTGTTCCGCCACATATGCCATCTCATCCTGCCGCATATCGGGGAATATCGGCATGCTGATCAGCCGTTTCCATTCGCGCGTCGCCACTGGAAAATCATCTTCTTTCCAGCCAAACGTCTCCTGGTAATACGGATGCAGATGCAGGGGGCGCCAGTGGACCGACGTGCTTATGCCTCGGTTGTTCAGTTCGATCATGAATTCATTCCGGTCGATTGTCAGATTGTCCAGATGCAACCGGATTGGGAAGAGATGCCACGAATGGATCCGATTCGATGGATTTGGCGGCAATTCAATCTCTTCAACATCCGCTAGTCGCTCCAGATAAAATTTCGCGACAGCCTCGCGTGCCAAGCGCATCTCTTCTGCCCGTTTGAGTTGATGGATCCCAATCGCGGCCGCGATATCGGTCAGGTTGTATTTGAATCCTGGGGCGATGATTCTATAGTCCCATGACGCTCCCGTTTCGAACCGGTTCCATGCATTGCGGGAGAGCCCATGCAACGACATGGACCGCATCCGCTCCGCAAGTCTCTGATCGTTGGTGACAGCCATTCCTCCTTCACCGGTCGTGATCGTTTTATTGGCATAGAACGAGAAGCATGTGACGTCTGCCGTATTCTCACCCGCCTTTTGCCAGTTGAGTTTGCCATCTCCTTGAAACGCCGCGGGGAAGGCATGGGCGGCATCATCGACAATCCAGAGGCCGTTCTTCTCGGCGAAGCCCTTGATTTCATCCAGATCGGCCATAAGCCCACCGACATGGACAGGCAGGATTCCGCGAACTATTAATTGACCATCGAGGGACGGCTCGATTAAAACTTCTCCCTGTTCCCTCTCCCCGAAGGGAACAGGGATGGGTGCGGGGTGAGAAAATGCGGAAGTTATTTTTGAATCGTTCCCTAGAGGCAAGCAGCCGTCATTCAACTGATCGATTTTCCGCTCCGCATCCGCCAGATCGATATTGAGCGTCTCCGGACGGCAGTCGACAAGGATTGGTATGGCACCCTGATGTTGGACAACCTCCGCCGTCGCGGCAAATGTCATCGTTGGCACGAGGACGGCCTGGCCTGCGTTTAATCCCAAAGCTTCAACAGCAAGATGCATGGCTGCCGTGCCGGAATTAACGGCAATGGCGTATTTCGCGCCCACATGTTCACGGAAATCGTTTTCGAACTGCCTTGTAATGGGTCCGGTGGTTAACCAACCCGAACGGAGACATTTAACGACTTCTTCGATTTCAGCATCTAAAATCGATGGCCGAAAGAAGGGCACTGCAATCCGTATTTTTGTTTGTTGTCCAGGCATTATAGAATACTACCTAGAGGTAGCACTTCGGCTAACAGACGGGCTGCCGGGGACTGGCTCATTTTTCGGCCCATTTTGGCCTTTCCGCCAGTTCGTGCTTGAAGGCCGAAAAATGTGCCTGTCCCCTTACGGCCAACGGTTACTGTTAATCATTCTCTGTCTTACGACCCGAAGAAACAAACCGATCTCCGACCAATAAAAGAATAGTCTTAAAAATAATCTTCAGATCTAACCAAAATGATGCCTGATGCACATATTCTTTCGCCAACCTGATTTTTTCGGGCAAGACATGTTGAATATATTCCTTTTCTGGATCCTCGGCCATTGCCAATAGAGCCGCCTCATCTCGGAATTCAATCGAAGCTAGATCAGTCATTCCTGGCCGAACCTGCAGGATAATTTCATAATCGTCCCGAAACATGTCAACGTACTTAGGAACTTCGGGCCTAGGTCCAACCAGGCTCATTTCGCCCTTAAGGACATTGATCAATTGCGGGAGTTCGTCGATTTTGGTTTTTCGGAGAATACTGCCCATGCGAGTAATTCGGGGATCCTGGCCATACGTAATCTGACTTCCCAGATCGGGGGCGTTTTGGACCATTGTCCGGTATTTATAGATAAAGAAGGGCTTAAAATGGCAACCGACGCGTTCCTGCCTGAATAGAATTGACCCCTGCGAAGTGAGTTTGAGCAGGAGGATACATACCACGAAGATTGGAGATAACAGCAAAACTCCTGTGGCTGTGGCCAGAATGTCAAAACCTCGTTTCATCAAAGGATTTGCTCAGTTTTCCGCACGATAGCATCCACATTCAGCGGCTTGGTATGTTTATACATCGGGCGATCGCCCGGTGCATCGCAGAACCGCTCGCGGGAGAATCCTAATCTCTTGTAAAAGTTGTTTACTTGATCGTTGTTTTCAGCATCCGTTGTCAAATAAATGGTAGTAGCTCCTAATTGTCCAGCACAATGACAAAATGCATCCATAAGTAATTTGCCATGCCCTTGTCCCCGATGCTTTTTATGTATCGCGATGGATGATAGCTCGACTAGATGATGTTGATCTTGTTCTTCAAGAGACGTTCTAATAACTCGGTTACGATTGTGAATGAGGCGTTGCACCAACCAAGGGCGAAAGAGAATTGGCAAAACAATGCATAATCCGAATCTTAGACGTTTTTGTTGAAACAAGGAATAAAATGCGGGCGGATTCAGAAAACCGCTAGCGAATCCGCATACGGTCCCTGTGGAAGACTTCGCGCTAAGTAATATACCTAATGGATACTCAATAACCAAACGATAATAGTGGAGCAGAAATGGTTGACCTAATTGAGTCAAGAAATGGCCTGGAAAAGCATCGACATGAATAGCGGCTATTTCCCGGATATTTCTCCTTGTAGCGGCTTCAATTAGCATGTCTGATTCGAACCTTTCTGGCTGATAAGATCCTCATATAATGTCATATATTTTTTGAGCATTCTCTCTTCTGTATAACCTTCGTAATAAATATTACGACCATTCTTCGCTAAGCTGGCGGCAGTAGTCGGATTATGAACCAAATGAACGATGGCATCAGCGATCGCTTTTGGATCCTTGGTTGGAATTAAGATGGCCGCCTCGCCATTGCGTGTGACTTCTTTGTTGCTTCCTATTGTTGTGGTCACAATCGGTTTACCAGCTGCCATCGCTTCCAATAGTGCGATCGAGAGCCCTTCCCACAAGCTGGGTAGCACTACAATATCGCACATCGCAAGAATGCTTCCAACATCTTCCCTAAAACCGAGGAATTTTACGCGGTGTTGAATGCCCAGTCTGACAACCATCGATTGCAAATCTGATCGCAAGGGGCCGTCACCGGCCAGAATGACGCGATAAGGGCGTTTGAGCTTCTCTTCAAGTAAAATGATGCTCTCTAAAAGGTATTCCAACCCTTTTTGACGCGCAAGCCGACCTGTGGATAACATGAGTAACTCTTCGTGAGTGATTCCTAATTCCTTTCTAACAATCGTTGGTGCTTTGACTACCTCGACACGTGACGGAGGAATGCCGTTGGGGATAGAAATGACCTGATCAGGCTTTCCGATACCCAGTCGGAGTGCCCACTGCCGATGAAAGTCGCTTACGGTGACAAGTTTGTCACACCACCGAGCAGCCATTCTTTCCATCATGGAATAGAATCGCATCGTCAATGGTTTTGATTCCTCGTGGAATGCAAACCCGTGCACAGTGTGCACGATTGATCTCATGCCAGCCTTGTGGGCCGCCCAACGACCAACAATACCGGCTTTCGATGTATGCGTATGAATCAGATTGTATTCTGAATTCTTCAAGAAGCGAACTAATCGACATGCACCTTGAAGGTCTTTGAAAGGGCGTATCGGACGCCAGATGACATCCAAGTCAACAATACCTATACCGTGATCCTTGAGTGTATTTTGAAATCGTTCATTCGTCGTCAATACATCGACTTCCCATCCTTGAGCAATAGCCGATTCGGATAACCGCTGGATCAGAAAAGATCCGCCACCATATTCCGAGTCACCCACAATGTTCAGAATTTTCATTATCCTAGCTTTATTCCACGCATGGGCTGAATCGAATCCGCGAAAAGCCTGATATGATTCTCTATTGAATAATCTTCGACATCCTGTCTCGCTCTTTCGACTTTCCCGCGTAGATCATCTGGAGCCGTTTGTAAGATCTTTAACATAATTTCGGCAATCGCTTGAATGTTCCCTTCTGGTGCCAGAAATGAATTATCCGGATGAAGTAGCTGACAATGGGCTGGATTCTTCCATGCAACGATGAGACGTCGCGAGGACATGATTTCAAGCAGGCCGTGTGAGATTCCAGCTGCTTTTCCCGCAGCGGAACGGTTCAAGAAAAATACGGCGTCAACCGATCGGAGTATGACGGGAAGCTGTTCGGGTAGAAAACTGCCATGATATTCCATATTGTGTAATGGATTGTTCCCTGCAGATAAAGATCCCCAAACATGAAAATTGAATTTTGATTCCATCCATTCATCGGTACTGTTCAATCGTTCGACGATTTTTAGATATTCCGGAAATCCTTTTGCCGATGCCGGCCGGCCGATGAAAGCGACCTGTAAGGGCCTGTGGTCAAAGGATGGGATGGGCAAACCATTAAACCTGGAAATATCCACGGCATTTGGAATCACATGGATTTTAGACTTCAAGTTTGGCATCTGCCCCAAGTAATAGTCATGCGTATCTTGCCCATTCGCAATAACAATATCCGATCGTCTCAGTAGGTATTTTTCAATTCGGCGCGCTATCTGAACGTAGAATCGGGAGCGATAAGTCTCAAGTTCACCGGCATGAATACTGCGCAGCCAGGTAGCCAGCAGGAACCGGCGACGCCAGCATATTGACCGGCAAAGGATCCCGCTAACACCCTCGGCCATGCTACCAATTAGGAGCACGCAATCTCCGAAACGTAATCGTGAATTCATGCTGCGCGCCACATGAGTTGCGTAACGCCATACATTACTTATTGGTTTTCCTTCCTCTGGTCGGCCAATATCGACAAGCAGCGGCACGACATGAAGAGATTCCAATAGCGGTAATAGGCTCGCTCCGCGATCGCGTGGCTGCAGTGCATATACGAAGACCTCGTTAAACAAGTTGCTTGCGACGATGCCGGGTAGGAAGTAGGCTAACCACGTTTCACGACCACCACCGGAACGTAGCAATTCCGAATAGATCACCACATGCAACCCATTCCTGGGCGAAACGCTGTCACTAGTCCTTGCTGGCGAATGATAATTGCTCAATTCCGAGTTTCCTAATGTCGTTCCGGGGTCACTGGCGGCGTCACGATTCAAATAGCGATGCATACAGGTCCCGGAACTGGTCCAGGTAGGCATTGACATCTGAATGCCGTTGTGCCCACGTTCGGGCTCTGGCGCCTAATTGCCGTCTCAAATCGCCTTGTTTTAGCCATTCCACTGCCTTGGTTGCAAATTCTTCGGGCGATTGGCAGATCGCTCCACCACCACTACTGTTGACCAGCTCCATCAGACCACCCGTGGCCGATGCCAGGACTGGTACTCCCAGCAACATGGCCTCCAACGCCACTAAGCCGAATCCTTCATGCTTTGAAGGGACAGCCAGCATGCGAGAGCAACGCATGTAAGTGTATGGATTGCGCTGATAGCCTGCCATCAGTACGTCATCGACCAGTCCCAATTCAGCGATTTGACATCGGCATTCTGATTCCATCGTGCCACTACCCACAATCACTGCACGGACCCGGCCTATCTGGTTTTTAACCAATTTGACGATCCGAAGAAATAATATGGGATTCTTCTGTGGTTCAAGTCGTCCAACGAATCCAAGATCAAATGGTTCATGTTCTGTCTCTTGGGCATGCATGGTAATTCGGTCGCCATGGACCACGTTCGCGATTACCCGTGCCTTGCGGCGCAGGGCACGTTGAAATGCATATTCATCCACAATCGACCGCGAGACAACGATTACTCGCGCCAATCTTGAAAGTGCCGCACGGTAGGCCAACGTTCGAAAATTGATTGATCGCGCCCATGGCCAATTACTGTGGAGATGCGAGACGAGCCTTGCCTTCTTAGGCAATAGTGCTGCTACAGTGCTGGCTCGAAAGTCATGTGCATGCACGATGTCAGCTTGAAACGCACTGACTACCCGCGTGATTTCATGTAGTGACATCGAATGTAATGGCAGGAACGGGATCTGATTCGATTGCAAAAGCTCGGCGATTGGTCCCTTAGGTGACGCATATCCCACGGAATAATCGGCAGCCAAGCCCGATGCCAAGTCGATCGCTACACGTTGCGCGCCCGCTGGCTGACTACTCGCCAACAAGTGCAATATCTTGAGCATTGCTTGCCTTCATCAGGGACTACATGAATAGCGAATCGCACTTGGACCGTTTGAAACGGGTGGCTGATTAACCCGCGGTAATGGGAATTCAACCATTAGGATCAGCATGCACAAGGTTGGGAAGAATCGGCTGTTGATAAGGTCCGGAATGAACATCGTGCACATCAATGCCACTAAAAATGGCAGCTGAAGTTGTATCGGGACATGGAACGCTCGCCACGTAAGCGCTAGGACAACGATCATCGAACCAGCAAAACCAACGATCCCAGCTTGAACGAGATATTGTACCATCCAGTTATGCGGGATTGTCACGCCGGTGGTTTCTTTGTATTGGGACACACCAAGCCCAAAACCAATCCATTCGTGACCCTTGATTTTTTCCATTGCGAACTGAATGCTCTCGATGCGTCCCGAGTCGTTCACCAGCGCTTCCTCGCGTAAATTCGGAAGGTAAATTACCAGTAAGGCAGCAGCAATGGTGATTGGGAGGATGATGGCTAGACTTTTGATGGTTACCGAACGTTTTTGGATAACATGGCAGCATTGCCATAGCGACAAGCCCAGAATAAAACCCGCCATGCCCGTGCGAGCCGTCGTCGCAATGGAGACCACGAGTAACAGCGACGCCTCCAAATACGGCCACAGGCGCCAGCCTGTTGACGCCAAGCCTTGCGCTACCATGGCCGCGGCTCCGGTGGCGATAAACGCCGAGGCGAAGCTGAAGTCATTGAATGCGCCTCCAAATGCCTCGCGACCACCCCCCATCGCTATATTGATACCAACCGAAATGCCCAGCCTCTTGATCGCGATCTGAGCGACCAAGCAAAGTGCCATGATTTCAGTGGCCAAAAGATAAATTCGGGAATATAGGGATACCCGTGATGGAGACAGCCATCCATGGAACTGAACGCCCACGAAGATCATGGCCCCAAATGCCACAATATGGAGGTACTGCTTCAAGCCGGAAGCCATGTTCGGTGCAAATAGAAGTGATGGTAAAAAAGCCAATAGAAGTAGCACCACCAACGAGAACCATGTAATAAAATAATTTTTTATAATATAACGCAAGTTCAAGAAACCATAACAGACCAACAGGAGCTGAAAGATATTGAACCAAGAAAGAGGAAAAGTGGCATAGGAAGAACCCAATACGCTGACATAACTGACCGGCAAGCTTAGCAATAGACCGCGGATGAGGAAATCAAGCGTGTTTTTGGAACCGAATGACCAAAGAACAATCCAACCCATCCCGCTGATACAAGCCTGATATGGACCTGCCAGTCCCGGTAGAAACAGGTTCGAGCCGCTCATTAACAGACCTACGAATACGGTCATTTGCATATCAGGCTAGACCTTCGGTATCCTTCCAATCAAACATCTGTAAGAAAGTGGATGATTCATTCAGCTTGACCAAGAAGGCGCTGCCTCCAAAGTGTCTTGCAATCCGGATACCATTTTAATGATTGTTATGTCTGTCTCAAGGATCGCGCAATCCCAATGATCTGGAGGCCGTACAGCACAACATAAACCAACAACATCGCTACGCTATAAATGGCAACTGTCATTATCGGCGAACTACCGAATAAGGCCGAACCTGCGATACTGACAACAGTGAATAAAAGGCGGACAGCATCCCAAGCAAATAACCACACCTGATGTTCAAGAATATTCAGGGTTTGAGAGAGTGACGCAGCGACAAGTTGCACAGCCATCATGGGCGCCAGTACCCGCGCGAATTGGCCAGCGGACTCCCAATTACTACCGAACAGAAAGGTAAAAATCCAAGGCCCTGCCAGTAGTAAAGCGAGCATGGGTAGAACGGCGACCGTGCCCAGTTGCTTCGAGCCCCCTAAAAACAGGCTGCGCAAATTCGACGGTGATCTGCGCAGCGCGGATACGCCCTCCCC
Organism: Pirellulales bacterium; assembly: GCA_016934075.1. Classification (GTDB taxonomy): domain Bacteria; phylum Planctomycetota; class Planctomycetia; order Pirellulales; family Thermoguttaceae; genus JAFGTN01. Next base: position 1,058 of record JAFGTN010000013.1, on the reverse strand, counting down.
AAAGTAGACTTGGGATACTGCGAGTCCGAGGACATTCATAGGCCAGGTGACCACCCGATGGACGAGTGCGAACTGGCCGGCGACAAACGGCCCGAAAAATGCCGCCAGCAGGAGTACTGGAAGCACGTTTCCACCGGAATTGGCGATACCAGACAGTGTCGACACTTGCGGGAACCGGCGGTAACGGAGCGCCATCCTTACCAGAGCGTTCCGGTTGACTTGTTGAAAAGCATGTCTGTCATGTCGAACTGCCAGCGATGCTAGCGTGCCACTCCCCGCAGCGCTGCCGAGGACCTGGCCAAGGAGCAGGCCCAGCGGCCCGCATGGGTAGAGTGCAAGCTGCGTGATTACCGCTGCAATGCCCTGGTAGAACCTGGTACGCGCAATGCGGCTGAAGACCTTCTTCCGCACAACCCAGTAATTAAAAACCTGATAGATACCCATCAGGACCATTCCAACCGGAAGGAGCCAAAGATAGGGTCCGATGCCCGGGGTATTGGTCCAGGCAATAATAGGATCCCGGAACAACAAGATCACCAAGCCGACGACTGTGACCGTGACCGGTAGAATTGCTAACGAAAGGATCACAATGGCTGCGGCATCTGCGTCTTTTTCCGGGAGTGGAATGGCAAATTCATAGCGCAACGATGCTATCACGGACACGAGTCCTAGGAGAGAGACATAGACACCCAACATCCCGAAATCCTCGGGCGTATAAAGCCGGGTCAGAATTGGCGAAGCCGCGATGACGACAGCTTGGCCTGCTACAGTACCGCCCGCAAGAACCACCACGTTTTGCGTAAAGCGGCCACCAGGCAAACTTTCGAGCAGACTCAGCACGAGCCTTATTAAGGGTGACAACACCCGCTGCCTAGCCGTAGCCTGCGTGGATTCATAGCGCGGATCCGATTCCGGCAAGTCGGTGGTCGATGATGAAGGGATGTTAGACTCCTAGTAGATGGCTAGTGCTGTGTCAACTTTCCATCTTGGGGTAGCCACGGTCGCTAGACCGTGGCATATCGCCCTCTGACGAGCACAGTTACCCCAAATTTTAAACT
>JAFGTN010000140.1 GCA_016934075.1 Pirellulales bacterium | reverse complement strand
TTGCAAAATTGCGAGTCAAGGGCACATGTAAAAGAAAGCTTTGCGAAGCGAAGGTTTCTTTTACATTGTCTTGACTGAAACTAATTCATTGACAGATAACAAGTTAACATTTCTGGGGCGATTAGATATAAATTGCCAGCTGCGCCGCCAATTTATATCTAAGTGCCCTTGACTCGCAATTTTGCAAAAGTCCAGTACTAACCCGAAGCGCAAGCGAGGGGGGAACAACGCTTAACCACATTCGTCCCTCGCTTGCGCTTCGCGCTTAGTATTATCCACAAATTTGAGTAGTCCCATGAAAATCGAAACGCTACGCGGATATCTCGACAATGCTGCCACGGCAACCGAATGGTTGCAGGGGATGGGACTGGTCGACACTCGACGGGCACATGGCAATCTGGTCGAAATGGCCCTCTCCGGCATTACCATGGACCTTATGATCGAGATTTGCAAGCAGCTCGAAGTCCATCTGCCCGCTTGCCCCGATCCGGATATGGCCCTCAACAATCTCGAGCGTTATATTGCCGCCGCTCGAAACTCTCTCGGTTTGGGCGCGTTTTTCAAACGCGACCATTCGGCCTTGCCCACACTGATCCAGATTTTCTCCAACTCGCAACACCTCAGCAACCAGTTGGTCACCGATCCCGAGAGTTTCGATTTGTTATGGCTGACCAAGGGCAAACCAATGGTACGCCATGCCATGGTCGAGAATCTTACAGCCGAAGTCGACGCCCTGGACAGCGACGAAGCCATACTGGCCGCTCTGCGGCGCTACAAGTATCGCCAAACATTGCGAATCGCATACGGCGATATTGTACTCGAACATGGGCTGCGGACCGTCACCAGACAAATATCTTTCCTTGCCGACGCCATTTTGGAAGCCGCGCTGCGAGCGGCCGACCACAAATTGCAGGAAAAACACGGCATACCCCGCAAAGTCGACGGAAGTCCCGCCAACCTTTTCGTACTGGGCATGGGCAAGCTCGGGGGAATCGAGCTGAACTATTCCAGCGACATCGATCTGATTATGATCTACGACGAGGACGGCAACACAGACGGTCGCCATACGATTCCCAACAGCGATTATTTCAGCCGTCTGGCCAGGGAATGCGTGCGATTTCTTTCCGAAGGCACCGATCTGGGTAGCGCCTATCGCGTCGATCTGCGTCTGCGTCCCGACGGTCAGCGCGGACCCATCGTTTCCAGCATGGCCGGGGCCATGCAATACTACGATCTTCGCGGCCGGACTTGGGAACGCCAGGCATACATCAAAGCGCGTCCCGTGGCCGGTGACCGTTCGGCCGGAGGCAAATTCCTTCGTAATCTGCGTCCCTGGATCTACCGCCGCTATTTAAGCCGGGCCGACATCAGCGGTATCAAGGCCCTGAAGCGAAAAATCGAACGCCGCACACAACGCGAAGGAGTCGACTACCGCGACGTGAAAACAGGCCACGGCGGTATCCGCGATATCGAGTTCGTTATCCAGTTCCTCCAGCTTCTGAACGGGGCCGATCTGCCGGCCGTGCAAACCGGAAACACCATTGAGGCCATCGCACAACTCGAAAATGTCGGCTGCCTGAGTAACCTGGAGCGAACGCTGCTGGAAGATAACTACTCTTTCCTGCGTGAGATCGAACACCGCCTGCAAATCATGTTCGATTTGCAAACACATCTTTTGCCCGAGTCTCCCGAAGAAGTCCGTAAATTAGCATTACGGATGGGCTACGGTGACGGCCCCGGCGAGATCAGTGCCAACATCGCATTGATGAGCGACAACCGTCCCAGCGATCACCGGCCCGACAACCGTGCAAAGGAGACGGCACAGGACATTAAAACGCCCAAAAAACGCAAAGACTCTACTACCGACGCCCGTCAGGCATTCGAGCACGACTATCGCCAACGCACTGTTGTCAATCGGCGGATTCTCGACCACCTTTTACACGACGCTTTTGTCGACGATGCCGAAACCGAAGCCGAAGCCGATCTGGTCCTGGACCCCGACCCGCCCGAGTCTCGCATCGTCGAGGTTATGGGCCGCTATCCGTTCAAGGATATCGGCCAGGCCTATCGCAACTTGATGTCGCTGGGAGAGGAGAATATCCGCTTTTTATCCACGCGCCGCTGCCGTCATTTTCTGGCCGCCATTGCGCCCGAGTTGCTCAAAGCCATCGCCGCCACGCCCGATCCCGATTCCACGCTCGTCAATCTGGGGCAGGTGAGCGATTCTCTCGGAGGCAAGGGCGTGCTTTGGGAATTATTCAGTTTCAATCCGCCTTCTTTACGCCTATATGTCGAGTTGTGCGCCTACAGCCCCTACTTATCCGAAATACTCACCAACAATGCCGGCATGGCCGACGGTCTGATGGATTCTCTCGTCCTCGATAAACTCCCCGACAGCAAATCCTTGCGTACGGGGCTGGCCGCGCTTTGCCACGCGGCCGAGGATCTCGCGCCCATCCTGCACAGTTTCAAAAACGACCAACAACTTCGCGTGGGCGTTCGCGACATATTGGGAAAAGAGGACATCAGGGCAACCACCATAGCGCTTTCGGCGATTGCAGAAGCCTGCCTGGAACAGGTCGCCGACCAGCACTATCGCTACTTGCTTACAAAGCTGGGTCAGCCCACGCTGAACCTGAAATCCTCCGCTCAAAAAGCTTCCAAAGGACGTCGCAAAGACGGCAAAAGCTGTGGTGTGGCCATCATAGCCATGGGCAAATTCGGCGGCCGTGAGATGAATTACCACAGCGACCTCGACGTGATCTTCATCTACGAGGACGAAGGCAACACTGTTGCCACCGATCCCGCTCGCCGCGATCGAACCACAAGCAACCAGGATTTCTTCTCGCAATGGGGCCAGCGGATAATCAAAACCATCAGCCAGTTGGGCCCCTATGGCAAGCTCTACGAAATCGACGCTCGCCTCCGCCCGGCCGGAAAAAGCGGCCCGCTGGCCGTTTCGGCGATCGAGTTCGCCCGCTATTTCTCCGAAGGCGACGGACAACTATGGGAGCGGCAAGCGCTTTGCAAGGCGAGAATCGTTTACGCCACGCCCTCAATAATCAAGGCAACAACGCAACTTCTAGCCAAGGCTGCTTTCGATCATCGTTGGAATCGTGACGATGCCGACGAGATCAGAGCCATGCGAAAGCGGCTGGAAGACGCTGCCGAACCGGCCAGCATTAAACGCGGCCCCGGCGGTATCGTCGATATCGAGTTCCTCGTGCAAATGATGCAACTGGCCCACGCGAGAAGAAACTCGAAAATCCGCACACCTAACACTCTGGAGGGCCTGGAACTCCTGGCCGAGGCCCAACTGCTTTCCCCCGAAGACGCTAACTTCTTCATCGAAGCCTATCGATTCCTGCGCACACTCGAAAGCCGCCTACGCCTGATAAGTACCACAGCCAGCGACAAATTGCCCGAAAATCCCACTCAACTCGCCAAGCTGGCCCACCTTATGCAAAGCCCGGACGGCAAAACGCTGGAAGCCGATTGCCACCGCTATCGTGAAGAAATTCGCCGCCGATTCGATCGGATTTTCGACGAAGCGGGAAAATGAAAGTTTTTACTGGACTTTCACCAAGTGGCTAAAGCGTTACTTCTTCCCAAACCGGAATGCATATAAATCGGCGTCTTTGAGCACGAACCGCAGTCGAATCGGCTTGCCGGCCAAATCGGACAGCTCGGCTTTGCCTTTCCACCGAACCGCATGGTCGATCGAATTACCGAAGAGCGTTGGACATTCAGACAGACTGAAACCGGGCACGGGCTTACCATCGATGTTTTGTATTTCGACCTGCAGTGAACCGGCGGCCGAAGTTTCGAAGTTTATCTTCAACATTTCACCCTCGAACACGATGGGTTTAGTCAGCAACGATCCGCCCGAAAGCGGTGCCCTGGCCGAAACGAAGCCGTCCTGCCTGAGAGTGTAGCGACACATCGAGTTACCCGGCCCGAACCAGCCGCCCGTGTCCGAAATATAGAAGGATATTTCCTTGGGTCCGCCGGGCACGTTGGGCTTGGTCTCGACCATTCCCCAAGCCGTATAGCCGAACCCATACATCCACATCTCAGGAGAAGGGCCGGGACGCACGAAGGCTTCGGGCCAAACCTTGAACGTTTTGCCATCGCGACTGCTGATGAAGCCCGTATCGGTATAATCAGTGCCACAACGACGGCAACCGGATGCTTTTGAAATCTTCTCGTTGATCTGCGAATACCAGCCGCGTCCGTCGATATAGCGGGCCGGAAATCCGACATACAGATGCGGCGCTCGATAGTAGGGTTCGATCTGGTTTGTGTAAAGTTGCGTAGTTCGACCGGGCGTGTATTCGAGCCACTCGGGTTGGGACCATTTCAGGAAATCTTTCGACGTGGCCAGCATCACATCGCGACCTTCGCGGAACGCGCGGTGATATTCCATGTAGCAATTCCGCAACGAGTCCCAAAATGCCAGGTTTTGCGAGTCGAACGCGCCTTTGGTAACGACCGGCTTCTCGCTCATAAACGACCAATTTACCCCGTTGGGCGATTTCAGCGCATATAACCCGCCGCCACAGCCACCAAGAGCCTTGTACTTTTCCGACGGCTTGCAATCTGGATTCTTATCCAAAAACGGTGAAAAGTTGTGTGAAACGCCGTGTCCTTTCCCTTCGCCGAGTTGGTGGCTCATGAGAATGATATTGTTTTTCTTCGAGCCTTCATATTCTACTATCCCCAGATCCGGCCTGGTCCAATTGACGCCGTCGCGGCTTTCGATGTAGCAAGTAGCCTCGGGATGAACCCAACCCAGCTTACCTTTGGCGGGATTCATACTAGAGCCGCGATAGTACATGCGATACAGGTCGCCGTCTTGAATAACCGTGAAATAGCCGCAGGCGTTGCCTTCCCAGGGACGATCGAATTTCATTATCACTTCGCGGCGAACCGGATGATGCAACCGCAACTCGGTCGAATCGTCCATTTTCTCGATGAGGTAGTCGTCCACCAATAACTCAAGACGCGAACCGATATTGATCGCTTCATCAGCCGTGGCTTGTTCAGTTACTGACAACAAAACGACAATGAGAAAAATGAGAAAAAGAAATGTTCTATTATGCATGGGTTCATCCTGTGATTACAATACTGATTTAGAGCGGGATTGATTATTTGTCCGGAACAAGTGCCAACCGGCGAGCTTCACGGGCAATCATCAAATCTTCGCGGGTATGAATTATCAGCACTCGGGCGGCCGATTCCCGCTGTGCGATATCGGCGTCGGCTCGTTCGTTTTCATTAAGGCTCGGATCCAAGTGAACTCCCAAACACTCCAGCCCGTCACAAACCTGGCTGCGTAGCCAGGCGGAATTCTCGCCAATGCCGCCGGTAAATACCAAAGCATCGATTCCGCCAATACTCACAGCCAGAGCGCCCACCATCGCCCGCACGCGATAAGCATACACATCCAACGCCAATCGCGCCCGCTTGTGTCCCTCGGACGCGGCGATTTCCACCTGCCTGAAGTCGGAAGAAACTCCGGAAAGCCCCAGCAATCCCGACTCCTTGTGCAGGATATGATCGAGTTGGTCGACCGTAAGACCGTGCTCGCGTTGCACATACAATAACAACCCCGGGTCGAGCGTGCCGCTGCGCGTGCCCATCATAAAACCTTCCAAGGGCGTAAATCCCATGGTGTTTGTCACGGCCGTGCCATCGCGAACGGCCGTTGCCGAGCCTCCTTGCCCCAGATGGCAGATAACCAACCTGCTCACGGGCCCTTCCAATTCCATCATTTCGGCCGCGCGCTGTGTGCAATAGGCATGGCTGGTGCCGTGAAAACCGAAACGGCGTATGCCCCAATCCTCATACCACTGGTAAGGCACTGGATAGAGGTAGGCACAAGGCGGTATGTCACCGAAAAATGCCGTGTCGAACAACCCCACCTGCATTGCCTCGGGCAGTGCGTCCTCAGCCGCATTGATTGCCTGCAATCCGGCCGGAATATGCAACGGAGCCAGATGCGCCACACCCTCTATGGTTTTCTTCATCTCCTCGTCTATACGCACCGGGCGTCGGATTTCTTCGCCGCCGTGGATCAGCCGGTGCCCCACCACGCGGATCCGCAATGACCGGTTGGCGGCGCCCTGGCCTTCAACCGCTAGCTCTAATCCCGACAGCACCTTCATGGCCGCAACAACACCCGAGCGATAATCTGGCGCGTCGATCTCGCGTCTGATTTCCTCTCCGTCTTGAGGCGAGAGCGTAAGTGTCGCACGACGCGCATCGCCCGCCCAATCCAAAAGCCCCCGAGCGATCTGCCGAAGCGAATCGAAATCAAAAACGGCGAACTTGACGCTGCTCGATCCGGCATTGATTACGAGAATTTCCATGTGAGCCATCTTATTATTTACGCGCCTAGCGCGTCTTTCAGTTCATGTAATTCCGTTTCCGTCCGCTGAAGCCGGCCGCCAACCTCGTCCAAGTCACCACGCAACTGTGCAACCTGGTCGCGGAGCTCGCCCAATTCGCGTCGCAGTGATTCGGCGGCATCATTATCAATCGCAGTTGCTCCCGCTGATGCTGTTATTGGCGGAGCTTGTTCCCGAGATGGTTGTTGCGGCGCGGTATCATGCGCCTTCGGCGACGGCCGGCTTGGCTGAACGGCAGTGGTCCGATCCCCACCAGATCCATAACGTTCCTTGAGTCGCTCCAACTCGTGTGGCTGGTAAAGGGCGTGGGTAACCGTATGCCCTCGCCCCTCGGGCGTGAGCGGAATGACCAGCCCCTTCGACTTCAGCGATACCAAAATGGGACGCAACTCGGGCAATCCCGCGATAGGTTCCATTCTGGCCGCCCGGCCGCGCAATTCACCCTCGGTTTGATCGCCACGCAACAGCAATTCGGTCATCACCGCCATTTCCAGCTTATCAACACCCAGCCACTCGTACAGGTAATGCCGGTACTTCGATACACGTCCATACCCTTGAACGATACCCACCGCTCCCATTTCGCGGAGCCGATCCAGCGATTCCTCAACATCGTCGGGTTCGAGTTGCATGATCGGCGCGCGGTTGCTTTTCTGGTTACAGCCGCTACAAACCGCATTGAGCGAGAGCGGGTACGAATCGGGCGTGGTTTTTGCTTTTTCGGCCAGCACTCCAGCCACGCGGCGATCGATCGAGCTTAGCGGCACCCAGCGCGGCTCAATGGTTCGCTCGCTTTGCCCACCACTATCCGGGTCCTGATGGGCGTCTGTCTGGTCCGTCATTTCGTTCTCCATTTCAAGTTTTATACCAATTATCGATTGATACCACGTGCCGCCGGCAAAAGGATTTTACAGGTCGAATCACGAGTTCCGATCTGCATTACTCCTCATCACTGCCCGTCGCAACCGCAAAAGCCGTGGCATGCGTGCGACAGTGTGAAATTGAGACCTGCATGCGGGTGATACCCAATTGTTCGACTACCAGCCTGGCCCCGCCATGAATGTTGACGACCGGCCTTCCGCCCGGCTCGTTGAGGATCTCTATGTCCCGCCAACTTATACCCCGACGCCAACCGGTACCCAAAGCCTTCAGCACGGCCTCCTTTGCCGCCCAGCGACCGGTAAAGTGCTCGGTGGTCTGCTTACGATTCCGGCAATAACGAATCTCGTCGGGCGTATATACGCGATTGATAAACAAATCGCCGTGCCGTTCGATCATCCGCGCAATCCGCAAACATTCAGTAATATCAGTACCAATTCCAATTACGTCGGACATAGTATCGTTTTTTCAATATGTGGTGTATGTGTGAGGTATGAGGTGTGAGGCATGAGGTGTGAGGCATGAGGTGTGAGGCATGAGGTGTGAGGCATGAGGTGTGAGGCATGAGGTGTGAGGCATGAGGTGTGAGGTTTGAGCACATATCAGTTTCCTCGGCAATATACTGTCCTCTGTCCTCTGTCCTCTGCCCTCTAATCCCCATCCTGGTCAATAATCTCGCTTACCTGCTTCTTTTTATCGTTATCGAGCCAAACGGTCGCGGTACAAGTACCTCGTTCTGACAATTGCCACGTAACACAAAGTTGTTCCGGCCCGCAACCGCCTCGGCAACCGCTTAAACTATAATGCATGTCACGCGGAGAAGTCGACCCATCTGGAATGTCAAAACCGGTCAATTCGGCCAATCGTTTGGCTTGTCTCGGCGATAAATGGCCAGAGCGGATCGTGCAATACCAACTCATGCAGCCATCGCAAAATGATTGCCGGCAGCCGAACCATACGACCGCTATTGCCGCCAATAGTATCAGCAATCCATCAAAAAACCAACTTATCCAGGCCATCGGGCCTCGGGCAACATAGCCAAACGGCATCGGCCGACCTATGGATGCTTGTCGACACATGTAGTCAATCGGCCCCTGGGGCAGGCGATCGTTTATCAGTTCGGCAAAGGCCGCTTGGGCTTTCAACGCCGACGGCGACTGCTGCACCCGCCGGTTATCTTCCTCTATAAGCCTGCGGGCGTCCAGATAGCTGAAATAATGCTGTGATCCGGCAGCTACCAGAACGGCCAACATCATAGCCAAAAACACGGTTACTCGATGCCCCGTCTGTAACAACCGCGTCATGCCCACAAGGCACACGCCCAACACCACCCCCACGGCAAGCGGAAAAACCGCCAGCGGCGCGAACCGCATGCCCACCTGCGTCGCGATCCAACCGATTGCCAGTCCCAGCAAAATACTCACGGGCAGCCAGATAGCTGCCCCACTCCGGCGAAATCGGGCCCTTGCCGGTGGCTCGCCGATCTCATGATGTTTTGCGCGGCCGTTTTTCATTCTGTATGGAAAGGTGCAAAAAACACTAACCCGAAGCGCAAGCGAAGGGAATATCAGAAGCAACCGTTGCTCCCCTCGCATGCGCTTCGCGCTTAGCAAAAACGCCGGATCACGCTCCGGCCTACGAGTCTAAATCTTCACTCCACATGCCTTTTGCGCCCGTCGCAAAACCTCTCCGGCTTTCTCGCTTGCTCGCTTGGCACCATCGGCGAGAATCTTGCGAACCCGCTCGGGATCGGCTTCCAGTTCAAGCCGTTTTTGCCGCGGACCATCGAAATAGTCGATGGCCAGATCGGCCAGAGCCTTTTTAACCTCGCCATATCCAAAACCGCCATGACGATACTTGGCAGCCATCTCCTCTCGCTGTTCGTCGTTGGCAAACAGGCTGTAGAGTTGGAAGAGGTGGTCGTCGTCGGGCTCCTTGGGATCTTCCATGGGCCGCGAGTCGGTTTTGATTCGCATGATCTGCTTGCGCAACACCTTGGGCTCTTCGAACAGCGCCAGGATGTTGTTGTAACTCTTCGACATCTTTTCGCCGTCGATGCCCGGCACGCGGGCGGTCGTATCGATGATCTTGGCCTTGGGCATCACGAACGTCTCGCCATAGTGATGGTTGAAGCTGGCCGCCAGGTCGCGGCAAACTTCGATGTGCTGCCCCTGGTCCTCGCCCACGGGAATCGTATCCGAGTCGTAAGCCAGAATGTCGGCCGCCATCAATACCGGATAAGCAAACAGCCCGGCATCGGCCGAAATACCGCGCGCTTTCTTGTCTTTATAAGCGTGACAACGTTCCAAAAGCCCCAGCGGCGCGCCTGTCATCAACAGCCAGCAAAGCTCGCTCACCTCGGGCACGTCGGATTGCACGAACAAGGTCGCTTTGTCCGGCTCCAGCCCCAGGGCCAGAAGATCCAAGGCCGCGTCCATTGTCAGCCCGGCTAACTCGTCGCGGTCGCGAACGGTAGTTAAGGCGTGCAGATTGGCGATAAAATAAAATGCGTCCTCGGCCTCGTATTGAAGGTCGATATACTGGCGGATCGCGCCAAAATAATTTCCCCAATGGAAGCGTCCAGTGGGTTGAATGCCGGATAGTACTCGCATGAATGTGGGTGCCGGTAGGCAAAAACGGGTGGTTTTGCGTAGAGGTTTACGGATTTTACAGTCTAAACACAATAGTATAATACCGGGGGTGCGTTTGGGCTAGACCGAGATTATCCCCTTTGGACACTAACCCGAAGCGCAAGCGAGGGGGGAATCAGAAGCAACCGTTGCTCCCCCTCGCTTGCGCTTCGCGCTTAGTATTAGCCGGTTTACACCTCAATCGTACCTACCACCTCGGCCACACTACCCACCCCCAGCCTCTCAACTGCCGCCGGAAGGGCGTCCAATATCTGCATCGACACACTAGGGTTATAGAAGTTCGCGGTTCCGATTTGTATAGCCGTGGCGCCAGTTACGAGGAACTCCATCACGTCGTCAATCGAACTGATCCCGCCAATGCCCATCAATGGAATACTGACCGCGCGGGATACCTGAAACACGGCTCGCAAGGCGATGGGTTTGATGGCCGGACCGCTCAGGCCGCCCATCACGTTGCCCAGATAGGGACGGCGTCGGCGCCAGTTGACCCCCATGCCCAAGCAGGTATTGATCAAAGAAATTGCGTCTGCTCCACCGGCCTCTGCCGCTCTTGCGATGATCGTGATATCGGTCACATTCGGAGTCAGTTTGGCCAGCACCGGCACTGAGCAGGCTTTGCGAACACCGGTCACCAGTGGCTCGCACAATGACGGATCGGAACCAAAATCAACGCCACCACTGACATTCGGACAAGAGATGTTCAGCTCTAAAGCGGCCACGCCCGGCAATCCATCGAGTCGGGCGGCCATGTCGACGAATTCTTCCACCGTGCGACCGGCGATACTGACTATGATTTCCGGCTCCAAAGCGGCCAGGTAAGGAAGTTGCTCTTCGATAAAGATATCGATCCCGCCGTTCGCCAGACCGATTGAATTAAGCATGCCGCCGGTGGTCTCAAACGTTCTTGGAGTTTCGTTTCCCAGCCGTGGCAACTTTGTAATCGTCTTGGGCACAATGGCCCCGAGCCGGTTCAAGTCGACCAGTCCGGCCATCTCGCGTGCGTACCCAAACGTGCCCGAAGCAACACCAATCGGATTCCGAAGTTGTAATCTGCCCAACTGAACATCGAGGTTTATTGTATCGGTAGCCATAGGCTAATCGGCCCTGTATCACGGTTGCATAAGCCCAAGCTACGTACACTACCAGATCACCGCCCAACGAGCAATCCTCTCGCGTAATCGGAGGCAGCCGTTGACATCCGACATAATAGCGCATAACGACACTGACCGATAAATTATCAGCCAGTGTCGCAACCTAAAATACCGGCAAATGCTAGATAATGCCGCCGTGCGTACGATAGGGCTTCAAATGGCAAGGCTGATCGAGGAACCATATCCGTGCCCAGGTATTCTTGGCTGCCCGCAAATCCTCGGACGTGAATAGTAATTCCTGGCCACGTTGGATACGGTCACCCGAATATGCCGGGATAATACAACCTGTTCCAGCAAATGTGGCAATTCCAATAATGATTGCCAATAGCAACGTTCTCATTACCTAAATCCTCCGTGATACACAAGTTGCGGCGCACCCGAAGCGCGCGGAATTTTCTCGATTTCCAACCTCGACTTAACACACATGGTGCAGAGCAATGACCGAACAAGTCAGCATCGCCAACGAAGCTGGGATCTTATGGTTGTTTCAATCGAACAAGTGCTTTGCAGCCGAAATGGATTGTTTGACGCTTGCAATGCAAAGCACTTCGAAGCCGGGCGGGATTGGGCTTCGATTGGTCTAGTGCAATAATTCGCGAGGAGGATGCTCGAACGAGCTTCACACATCCTCGGCTTATGTGTCGTAACTTGGTGTGCTACCTAGTGTTTCAGCCACGGCTTCAGACTGGCCGGCTTCTTGCTCAGCAGCGGCCTGGGCTTTCGCGGCGGCCTCGCGTTCAAGCTGTCTGACGCGTTTTTCCATATCCTTGCCGGGCTTGAAGGTAACCACAAATTTTTCAGGCACAAACACCTTATCACCCGTACGTGGGTTGCGAGCCTTTCGCGGTGCTCTTCGTTTGACTTCGAAAACACCGAAGTTACGAAGCTCAATGCGGCCATCTTCAACAAGCGTATCGACGATAGCATCGAAAGTCTTCTGAACGATTTCCTTCGTCTTGAGCTGCGTCAGCCCGATCTCTTCTGATATTGTCCGAACAATCTCTTTTTTAGTCACGTCTAAAACCTCCTGGGGGAAACAAGACCGCCGACAACAAAAAACAACGGTCGCGGGACATCCCAGCTATCGCTACAAGTGTAGGTGGCGTAACGACTAGAGTCAAGATCAATCACTAAAACAGCCTCGCAAATTGCTCCTTCCCCACAAAGGTAAGCTCCGCAACCATCTTTCAGACGGCACGAACTCACTATGCGTTAAGTATCGATTGTCAAAGAACTTAGCCAAAATTGTCACCACCCGGATTCGGCCAATTTCCCGTAAGTGCCTGATATGTAAGCATTAACGAAAAAATCTCCGACTTGACGTCCGGCCTAAAGGCGCAGACGCCCGGTTCGAAACGATCGGCTATAATGTGTATCGTCCGTAAAATCGGAAAACTCAAGCCAGACCTTACAACTATTAAAATCGATACAGTCACCGGGTGGCAACAATGTAATCCTAAGGACTAGCATTTTAAGGGCCTACTCCACGGCCACAGAAAGCTGGGAAGTCACAAATCCACAATCAAGCTGAACCGAGGGAGCCGGCTTATACAACGACCCAACCAAAGCTATCACTCTAAACGACAGCAACTTCCCATTGCCCCTTCAACGTTGACCATGCCAAATCGAAAAGTTATAAAGGCGACCTTACCGTGTTCGTATCGTCGTCAATTATCCCCAAGCAAACAAAGCAACCAACGTTTATGCTCAACTTAAAAAGAACGCTAAGTCATTCAACCGCCTTCCACGCGTTGATAATAATAATCCTCGTTTCGCCCTTAAAAACTTGGGGAGAAGATAAAGCCAAGGATAAAACAACCAAATCCAAAACAGAAATCGAAGAGCTGATCAATACAGTCGGGAAAACTCCTCCGGAATGGTTCGAGTCGGTCAAGTTGGATTACCCAAGATCGCTCGACCTGAACTGGCCCCAGCGACCGCCCACGCGGGAATGGAATAACCAGCGCAACGTGGGGCAGTACGTTTGGGACATCATCAATCCCAATCCGGGCAAGTGGAAATCGGGCATCCGCTTCATGCATTTCATGTTGAAAAAACATGCCGACAATGTAGAGGTGCGAAACCGCGTGATGCAAACCCTGGGCCGGATGTACTTCGATTTCTTCCGCGACTATCCCCGCGCGGCCTTCTGGTGGCGGGCGGCCGGTGTCGATAAAAATGAATCTCCTCAGGGCGTATATCTGGCCGAATGCTATTGGCGCATGGGTAACATGGATATGGCCAAGGAATTGCTCGGAAAACTTCCCAACTATTATTCGGCTATCAAACTCTGGGCAGACATGGGCGATACGGATAAAGCCTTGCGCGTGGCCGGGGCGTTTGCTGAAAGCGGTTACACCGACATGGCCTATCTCAGTGCCGGTGACGCTTGCCGAACAGCGGGTAAGCTGAACGACGCGATCGACTATTACTCGTATGTACTAACCCTTCCCGCATCGGGGCGAATGGCCAAGCGAATTCTGCGCAACCAGCAGCGTGCCCAAGCAAACATCGAAGGCATCAAGCTCTACGATTCACTCGATCTGAAAAAAGTACCGGATGGAACATACAGCGGAAACGCGCCGGGGTTTGCCGATGAATTGTACGTCGAAGTAAATGTCGCCAAAGGTCGCATCGAGTCGGTGCGTGTCACCAGCCACAAGGAAAAGCAGTTCTACTCGGCCATCGAAGATACGCCGGCCCAGATCGTCAAACAGCAAGGACTCACCGGGATCGATGCAACCTCGGGGGCGACGATCACTTCCGAAGCCATCATCAACGCCACGGCCAAGGCCCTTGCGAAAGCCGCTAAGTAACGTTATGCGATTGAACTGGTTTTCTCAGCCGTCGAAGAATACGCCCGCTAGCGCGGCCGGCCGACTGCTCGCTCGCGCGGCGCCGTCTTGGCGATATTCCCCGTCGCGACGAATCGTACAAACACTCAGCTTGCTCGCCTTCCTCGTCCTTTTCCTCTACGTCTGCCTGCCTTACACGGCCGCCCCCGCGAAAAAAATCACCGGGACGGAATCAAATACCGAAACGGAAACAAACGCGGAAGCCTGGCCGTCGCACTACGCCGACGACATCCTGCAAAAACAAGTCGTCCCCGCTGAGTTGTTCCTGGCGATTGATCCGCTTGTCAGCATCTCGACGGCGATTGCCGCCCGCACTTTGGTATGGTCGCTGTCGTTTGCCGGCGTGCTTCTACTGGCTTGCCTGATAGTTCCGCGAGGATTCTGCGGATACATCTGCCCACTGGGTACGCTCATCGATCTTTTTGATTGGATAATCGGCCGCCGCGTCGGCATATTCAAACTCTCAGGCAATGGCTGGTACATACATCTAAAATACTATCTGCTCGCCACGGTTATAGTCAGCGCTTTTTTCGGTATATTGATCTCCGGATTCTTCGCGGCGATTCCCGTTGTCACCCGAGCGGCCGCCTATACGCTGACACCGCTGGAAACGGGCCTCGTGCGATCCTGGCATCAGATACCCGCAATAAACGCGGGCCAGATTCTCTCGCTCGTGCTCTTCGCCTCGGTTCTGGGGCTAGGATTGTTGAAGCCTCGTTTCTGGTGCAGCTATATCTGTCCCACCGGCGCTGTCTTTTCGATAGCCAACCTGCTACGCCTGACGGAACGCAAGGTCGAGCACTCCTGCATAAAATGCGGCAAGTGCATCAAGGCCTGTGACTTCGATGCTATCGAGCCCGACTTCACTACCCGAACCGCCGATTGTACGTTCTGCCAAACCTGCGGTGGCGCGTGCCCCACAGCGGCCATCAACTTTGTGCCGCGATGGCAAGCACTCTGGAATACTCAGAATGATGAGTCGGGTGCCACTGCTGGCTTGTCCAGCAGTGTGATCGGCACTGCTGGACAAGCCAGCAGTGGCACCCGTAAAAAAGGCTATCCCAGAGAACTATCGTCCGAGGAAAAATCGCTGGGCCGTCGGGGATTCCTGACCGCCACAATCGCCCTTTTTACCGGAGCAATCAGCGGATTCGCGGCTGCCAAGGCTATCCAAGAAACCGGAGCGCAACTTGGGGAGAAAACACCATATTATCCCGTTCGTCCCCCGGGCAGTGTGCCGGAAGAAGCCTTTCTGCAAATGTGCATTCGTTGCGGCGAGTGCCTGCAAGCATGCCCCAACGACGTGCTCCAGCCGCAGGCCTTCGAGCAAGGAGCCGAGGGGCTGTGGACGCCGCGCGTAAATGCCAACTGGTCGGGCTGCGAGCCAAGCTGCAACAACTGCTGCCAGGTCTGCCCGACCGGAGCGATCCGCGATATCACGCTTGCGGAAAAGCGCGTCGCACGCATGGGCCTGGCAGAAGTCGACCAAGATACCTGCCTGCCCTACGCCGGGAAGGAGGAATGCCAACTCTGCGTAGACGAGTGCGCGGCTTCCGGCTACGGCGCCATCGAGTTCATGACCGTAGGCACCGAAACCGACGAGCGAGGCATCCCCATCGAAGGTACCGGCATGCTTGCGCCTGTGGTACTGGCGGAAAAATGTGTCGGATGTGGGCTGTGTCAAACTCGCTGCTACGCCATCAACGTTAAAACTAAACGCCTGCTTTCCCAAAGCGCCATCATCATCGAGGCCGGCCCCGGCAAGGAAGACCGCATCATGTCGGGCTCCTACCTCGCCCTCCGCGCTGAAGAACAGCGGCAACGCAAAGCCCAGCGGCAAGAACAGGCCGACAACACGGAAACCGACGGCGACAGCTACCTGCCTGATTTTCTTAAGTAAACCAAAACGGGGATGGGTTCAATTAAGCGGCCAACGAGTAAGGTCAATATGCGTGAAGTAGATCCCGACTGCCGGACGGGATCTGAATAACCAGTGATTTCCCCACTCCAAGGTCCCGTCCGGCAGACGGAACCTACTTTGCTCGCCTATTCCTCAATCCACTTCTGTCCATTGCCACTCTTTCTTATGCTGTCTACGATAGCCGTAAGTTTACGGTTTGAACCACCACGATAGTAAGTGCGATCAATACTAAAAGCAGCTTGCCCAGACCCTGGATCATACAGGCTAATGGCGTATTTTTTACCGTTCCTTAATTCAAATTCAAGTATACCCAGACTAACCCATTTCGCAGGATCCTGGTCAATGTGGTATGGTTTGAGTGAATCGAGCAGATCACATACTATTTGTGGATCCACTGGATTTTTCGTTGGTGGATATTCATACCATTTATCCAGTTTCAGTATTCCGGAAGCAATTTCTTTTTGTTCAACGTCTAACTCCGAAGAAGGCATCATATTCTGATACACTAAAACAGAAACTGCTAATAGCGCGAACAGTATCAGTAACAGCCCAAAATAATAACGAAGATGTCGCTGAAGATGCGACTTGCATGTCGAAATCATACCTTGAGTCACAATTTTCCTTTCGTGAGAAAAATTGGGTTTATCGCTTTGTTACCACCCGACCAATCAGTGTCGACGGTCGGCGGATCGCAGCAGGCTTTTTTCCAGCTCCAACTGCGGCGAACAGCAGCATTTTTGCGAAGATTGCCGGTCTTGCATGGTCTATGAGCTTCTCATACAAAAGTAGATTAGAAGTTTTCCATAACTACAGCAGGCATATTAGCAAGGTCCAAGTCTATCACGCATTGACGAGATTACCATCCTCCTAGTACCACAGCGTAGCATACATCCACCCGTACACACAAGGTGGGCTTGACATATTTGCTTATTTGGCTAAACTTGCAACAGTATGCCAGCCGATCCACTATTACACACAGCAAAAAATCTAGAGAAGCAATATGAAAGTCAAAACCACCGCCGAGTATCGGCAAAGAGCCACTATGTTAAAGGCCCTTGCCCACCCCACGCGCCTGCTCATCGTCGATGAACTCGGCGAGGCCGGCGAACGCTGTGTTTGCGAGTTAACCGAACTTGTCGGCGCCGATATGTCTACCGTTTCCCGACATCTGGCTCAACTTCGTAACGCCGGCATTGTCGAAGACGAACGACGAGGAGCGAAAATCTTCTACAAACTCCGCTTCCCCTGCCTCGGCAAACTGTTCGAATGTCTCAGCAAATCTTGCGATTGCAGCGATATGTGACAAGGGGTTTCAGACTTATAAGACACGCTAATCCGAAGCGCAAGCGAAGGGAGGAATCAGGATAAACGCCGCAGTTCCCATGAAGTGGGCTATTACGATTCTAGAAAACAATCTACCTACGGAGAGAAACCAATCATGGAATTGAAAAACGCGGTGGCCGTCTGTTTCATCTCGCTTTTCGCGGCCACGCTGGTGGTTCTCATCGCCCGCGCGCTCGATATCCAGGCAGCCTCGAAAATCCAGCCCGAGTTGCAAAAGATCTCCGCGGATCTCGAAGCACTGCGCGAGCAAATCTCCGGCGGCAGTATAAGCGTGAAAGCGGGCAACGCGTCCACTTCAACCGTATCCGACGGCCTGGCCGTCTACTATGCCCACGGCAACGTCCGCTGTCCGACCTGCGAGGCCATCGAATCGCAAGCCCACCAGGCTGTAACCTCGGGCTTTGCCGACGAACTCAAAAACGGCAAAGTTAGTTGGGAAATGGTCAACTACGAAGAACCGGCCGGCAAACGTTTCCGAGACGAATATGGCGTACATATGGCCACCGTGGTCCTGGTCCGCATGAAAAACGGCAAGCCCGACGAGTGGAAACGGCTCGACGAGGTTTGGGGACTATATACCGACAAGCCCGAGTGTATCAAATTCATTCAGGCCGAGATGCGAAAATTGCTCGAACCGGCCGCGCAGCCCGAACCCGAATCATCAAATTCCGAAGCGCAAGAGCCACCAGCCGATTTACCGTTACCGTTGCCTGCAATTAAGTAGGGTGCGTCCGCGACGCACCAAAAAGAACCGATAAACCTGCACCATGGTGCGTCTCGGATGCACCCTACAAGAAACATCAGGAACAAAACACATGAGCAACATCACCCGGCGGCAAGTCTTATCGGTTGCCGGCTTGACATTAGGAGTGGGTGGATTGGGTGTAAGCATGGATGCTTCGGCAACAGATGAACAAAGCGGACAACCGCGATATGTTCCACTTTCCCCGCAAGATGTGTCAAGACGCGCCTACGAGATTTATCCGGATGGATCTTGTATGTACGCCATGATCAGAAGCATTGTCGAAGCGGTTGCCAAGAAAGACACCACGGCCGTCCCGCATGTGCCCTTCGATATGTTCAAGTACGGACACGGCGGTGTGGGCGGCTACGGAGCGATCTGCGGCACGTGCAACGGAGGGGCAGCAGTTATCGGCTTGTTTCACCAGAATAAAAAAGTGCGGGACAATATGATAACTCAATTGTTTCGCTGGTATGAATTGACCGAGTTGCCACATTTTATCCCGCCCGGGACGGAGGGCAAAGTTTTCCCCAAGGCTAAAGCGGAATCGATTTTGTGTCATGTATCAATCGATAGCTGGTGCGAAGAAGCGGATGAAGATCAGTTGAGCAAAAAAAGGAAAGACCGCTGTCGCCGCATGTCGGCCGATATGGCGGGCAAAGTGGTTGAATTGCTTAATGCACAACACACTAAGCAAGCGGGCTTGAATGGAACTGCAGAAAACACATCTCCCCAACCGGCTACAACACCTCCCGAATCATGCATCCACTGCCATTCGAATCCATCCACAAAGAAAGATCCTGCTGCTAAGCTCGCCCCAAAGTCGACTGTCAAAATGAATTGTGCTACGTGCCATGAAATGAAATCCGACCATCCGAAGTAGTCAGGTGCGGCCGAGACGCACCGCGAATTGCTAATAAATCCACACCATGGTGCGTCTCGGACGCACACTACAATAGACAATGGTTTCGCGTATGTGGACCTATACCCTATATATCCTGGCTGCACTCTACCTTGGGGTTCTGACATCCATCAGTCCCTGCCCGCTGGCCACCAACATAGCGGCGATCTCCTACATCGGCCGCAAGGTCACCGACCCCAAGGGCGTGATCCTAGCCGGTCTGCTATACACGCTGGGCCGCTGCCTGTTGTATCTGGGACTGGCCGTTTTCATAAGCGCCACTGCCTGTTCCATTCCAGCCGTTTCCGTGTTCCTGCAAAAATACATGCATCTTGTACTGGGCCCCATCTTCCTGCTCTTGGGCATGTTTCTGGTGGGTCTGATCGTGTTCACCAGCGGTGGGGCGATAATGGGCGAATCGATGCAAAAACGGGTAGACGCAATGGGTATCTGGGGCGCGTTTTTATTGGGAATTCTATTCGCAGTCTCATTCTGTCCCACCTCGGCCGCATGGTTCTTCGGGCTTATCGCCTTGATGATGGGCAGCGAAGCCGGCGCCATCACCGGAGTGATGACCAAAGTCGGTATCACCCTCCCGCAAGCCACTCTGCCCGGCGCCATTGCCATTCTGCCGCTAACCTACGGCTTCGGCACGGCTCTGCCCGTAATCCTGGTAGCGATTCTACTGGCCTACAGCGCCAACCACGTCAGCCGAGCCTACAACGTGATCGCCAAAACCGAATGGTGGGCACGTATGATCACCGGCTGGATCTTCGTGATTATCGGCTCTTGGTTCTGCTTGAAGTATGTGTTTGAGTTGGGGTAACCTCCTGCACCTCGCTAATCACGTCCCAAACAACATCGTGAATCGCCTTGTACAGTTCGGGCGAAAAATCCTTGCCTCCGCCGTAACAACCCGGGGGACACTTCAAACCGGCCGGATTTTTGCCGTAGAGCGTTGCAAATGTCGTAACTCCAACGGCATATCGCCCCACGTTGTTCAAATGCACCACGTCGCGATACAGATTCGAGGCATTTTTGTAGCCCGCGATTCGACCGATTTGAGTTGAGAGTGTCAGGCAGAGCTTCTCCGAATCGGTTGCATGTGGTATTCTGGGAAGAATTGATAGCTTACTTGTTCGTGCCGTGTGGTGAGATTTGATAATGTCCGCTCCAACCGACGAGTCCTTGATGGTGGAAGTGAGTCGGGGAGATTTAGCAGCGTTCGAGCAGCTTGTTTTGCGGCATCAGCAGGCGGTTTGGCAGACGGCTTATCGCATGGTGGGCGATAGCCAGGCAGCGGAGGATCTTGCCCAAGAGGCTTTTTTACGAATCTTCCGCGCAGCCGGAGGCTATCGACCCACGGCCAAGTTTCGCACATATCTTTACCGCGTGGTTTCACGGCTGTGTTTAGACTATCTGGCAAAAAATCGCCCCGTACTCGAAGAGAATCTTTCTAGGGTAGCCGGACCGGACGCAAACGTCGAAGAACAAGCGGTTATTGAAGAACAATCCCACGAAGTACGACAAGCGATTGCCGGCTTGCCGGCACAGCAGCGTTCGGCCATTGTGCTCCGCTACTATGAAGGCCTTAGCATCGCCGAGATTGCCGAGGCCATCGAGACGACGCCCAAAGCAGTGGAGCGGCTGCTGGCCCGCGGCCGAGCCGGTCTGGAAAAACGGCTGAAGTAAGAAATAATTTAGTTTTTCCGCGGGGGTTTTTCACTTGTCGGCCGTTTATTTATGTATGAACTGGACTTTTGC
>JAFGTN010000139.1 GCA_016934075.1 Pirellulales bacterium | reverse complement strand
GGTGTATTTCATCGGCAAGCAGACGTTTCTCGACCAGAAATGGGGCACGCGGCAGCCGATCACCTTCCGCGACGCGGAGTTCGGCATGGTGCGGCTGCGAAGCTTTGGACGCTATAGCTTCCGCGTGACCGACGGCTCGCTGCTGGTCAACACGTTGGTGGGCACGCAAGGTAAATACACGACCGAAGAGATCTCTTCGTTTCTGAAAGATCTTATCGTGGCGCGGATGACCGACCTGTTGGGCACGTTGGGCATCAGCATTCTGGACCTGCCGGCCAAATACGACGAAATCGCCGCCGGCACGCGGGTTAAGGTGGCCGACGAGTTCGCCAAGTACGGCTTGGAACTGGTCGACTTTTTCATCAACGCTATTACACCGCCCGAAGAAGTGCAGAAGGCCATCGACGCCCGCAGCGCCATGGGAGCGGTGGGCGATTTGAACGCATTCATGAAATTCCAGGCGGCCAACAGCATGACCAAGCTGGCCGAACAGGGCGGCGGGGCCGGCGGTGGCGCCATGGGCGGCGGGGCCATGGGGATGGGCATGGGCGCCGGATTCGGCATGATGATACCCGGTATGATGCAGCAAGCTATGCAAGGCGGCGCGACGCCGCAAATGGGCGCACAGCCCGCCGGCCCTCAAGCACAGCAACCGGCCGCACCACCACAAACGGCGCCCGCATCCGCACCCGCAGCGGCAGCGGGCGGCGGCATGGATTTCGGCAATCTCTCGCCCGTAAGCGTGGATCCCAAAGCCATGGTCCGCGCGGTGATCGAGGCTGCCAACTACCAACTGCAAGAGACGGCCGACACCTGGCAGGTGACCGTACCGTTGGGTACTCTGCGAAAGCAAATCGTAACCATCCAGTTTGGCGAAACCGACCAGGACGGCCAATCGATCGTCACATACTGGTCGATCTGCGGCCCGGCCCTGGACAAAAACGCCCTGTCGCTATTACGCTACAACGCAAAAATCGTCCACGGCGCCTTCTCCGTTCGCACAATCGATGGGGTCGAGATGGTAGTCCTGCAAGCCAACCAAATGGCCGAAACCATGAGCCCCCTGGAAATCAGCCGCGTCCTTTCGGCCGTTGCCTGGCAGGCGGATAAGGTCGAGCAGAAGTTGGTGGGTGGGGATGAGAATTGAAATCAAGGCTGAGCACTGGCTTACAAGCTGCCAGTGGCACCTGTTCGAAAACACATTCAAAAAACGGAAACCACGCCATGTTCAAGCTGAAATCCGCATATCTGCCCGCGGACTGTCGTATTATTTCTATATTCAAGAACAGGCGCATTGCCTTGCTCGCGGTTGTGTTACTCCTTGCTGTTTGTAGTTTTGCGCAAGAGGGGCGTGCTGAACCGATCGAATCGCAAACTGAACCGCGCAAACCAAATGTGTTGTTTATTGCCGTGGACGATCTGAACGACTGGACCACACTGCATGATAAAGCAAATCCTATCCGGACACCGCATATCGAGCGGTTGGCGCGGCGTGGGGTGCTGTTTACGCACGCCTATTGCAGTGCGCCGGCTTGCAATCCCTCGCGGGTGGCGACCTTGACGGGCTTGTGTCCGTCAAGCACGGGCGTGTACGGCAACAAGAGCGACTGGCGCAAAGCGCTTCCGCGGGCGGTGACCATTCCTCAACATTTCATGGCTCACGGATATCTGGCCGTGGGGGCAGGCAAGATATTCCATCACCACTTTAACAACGCTTTTCACGACGATGCTTCTTTTGATGATTTCCAACCGCTGGCCAAGGATCCGGCACCACCGAAGAAACTCAACGGCATAACGAATTGGGTGGGCGGCCGCGGGGGCGGTCCCACCAGCGAACCGTTCGATTGGGGAGCGTGGCCTCCGGACGAAAAACAAACGCCCGACGCCAAGACGGTCGACTATGCCTGCCGGTTTCTGAAACGCAAGCATGACAAGCCCTTCTTCCTGGCCGTGGGGATCTTTCGACCGCATTCCCCATGGTATGCTCCGCCCGAAAATTTTGCCGGCTATGAGCTGGATAAGCTGGTGATGCCCGAGGTGCTCGAAGGCGATACGGACGACTTGCCCAGCGGCGGCCTCAAGGTGTTGCGTGAAGGCAAGCCGTTTCTCTACAAAACGATCGTGGCCAACAATCAATTGAAGGAGGCGATTCAGGCCTATCAGGCGTGTGCCACGTTTGCCGACAAGCAGATCGGCCGCCTGCTCGATGCACTCGGCAATTCGGCGTATGGGAAGGACACGATTATCGTGCTATGGTCGGATCACGGTTTCCATTTGGGAGAAAAGAATCACTGGGAGAAATTCGCGCTGTGGGAGAAGACCACGCGCTCGCCGCTGATTTTTGTGGCCCCCGGGGTGGCGCGACGCGGTGCACGTTGCGACCGGCCCGTCAGCTTGTTGGACATCTACCCGACACTCATCGAGCTTTGCGGCCTTTCGGCAAACGCCAGCCTGGAAGGCGTCAGCCTGATGCCGCTGTTGAAAAATCCGCAAGCGCAATGGGGTCGTCCGGCGGTAACGACCTGGGGTCCCGGCAATCACAGTGTCCGCTCGCAACGTTGGCGCTACATTAAATATGAGGACGGCAGCGAAGAGCTGTACGATCACCGGAACGATCTTCACGAATGGACCAACCTGGCCGGTCGTGACGAACACAAGAAGGTAATACTCGAGTTGCGGAAATGGCTGCCGAAAAAAGATGCTCGCCAGGTGGCCGATATGGTGAGTAATTTGTCGCCGTATTGATTTGGGGGATTGGGAACACTTATTTACGCTAATGATCGCTAATGTTGGGAAGCCGGGATCTGACGGCTTTTCAAATGCAATGGGGCAGAGGAGGAAGAAAGGAATTTGTCCACGGAATGCACGGAAAACACGGCGAGAATGAGAGAGGAGGATGGGACGAATATCAATCAAAGATTGCCGTTCCGTTTATTTCGTCCGGGAAAAAGTAATATGCATTTTACAATCAGCAAACTCGAACAGATCCGAGAGGACCTTCTTTCAGAGCTGAAAGGAGGAGCGGATCGCAGTCTGATTAGGCGTAAACTTGAAATCGAAAACGCCATCAAGATCTTGACTGCCTGCATGGAATTCAAGACGGCAGGAAAGATCACGACGACAAAGATACCAGATCCTCAGAACTACACACCCTCTTCAGAATTCCGTCTTATTGAAGACCAAGAAACAGATTCCCGAGATAATTGGATAGAGGTTGTTGATGAGTTAGGAGAAGAAATAAGGCCTTTGCCCAGAAGTGTGATAATCAGCGTGCGTTGAAACGGACGCGTCTGGTTTATTTGCTCTTTAGTTATTTTCATGGGAAAGCGGTTATGGGGATTCCTGTTCGATCGCGCCTAAGCAAGTCATGAATTTCATCATTTTGCGGACTAACCGCTGAAGTTGGGTGCTAGCAGTCCGTTGAAAAAGGGTGCCACTGCTGGCTTGTCCAGCAGTGCGTGCAATCAACTCCCGGAAAAACACTGCTGGACGAGCCAGCAGTGGCACCCAAAACTCGCGAAACCGACTTTTTCAACTGGGTGCTAGACGTGGGGGGCAAGCAATGCTATAATGATTGTCGTCTATATATGCCCGCCGTCAACCAGGATCATCTTCAGGTCCGCCGGAAATGGGAAATATCGGTTCACAATAGAGTTCAAAAGAGCCGGTACGGTATCCCGGAGGCTGTGGGAGGGCCGAGGTCGCCGGGAGTCGCGATTTGGTTCAATTCTTCGCTAATCTTTACGAGAAAGTGTGCTTGCTATGCGTTATCACTTGAATACTGCGGGGGCATTGAATCAGTCTGTTCGTTGTGTCGCCTTGCAGCGGTCATCGCTGGTTCTGCCGGCGTTGGTACTTCTTTTGACGATGGCGACCGCCGTACTTGGGCAAAGCTTGGGCGATGTGCCGGGCGTGCCGATCGACTACCAATTGAATGCTTCCAGGTACTATTTCATGAGCGATAACGAGATCCTCGTGATGTCCAATGGTGAT
>JAFGTN010000138.1 GCA_016934075.1 Pirellulales bacterium | reverse complement strand
GGAAGCGGGCGGCTTTGCTTTCCGGTACGGGCAGTGTCTGTGGATATTTGCCTTGTCTTGGGGCCGGCAGTGCTGCGACTTTTCGCCATGCCTTGCCGTCGCTGGACGCCTGTAACTCGCAAGGTGTGCCCAGGTATTCCACGCCGCGAACCATGACCGGTTCGCCGAAATCAAATTCAACAAAACCGTTGTTCCCCAGACCCTGAGACGTTTGACCGTTACCGTCGGTCACAGTAGCCGGATTTGCGTCGGACGCGTTGCATGTCGGTTTGGGTGGCCAGAGCGCGGCCGTGTGGGCTGCCGAAGGATCCAGGCGATAGGCCAAAACGGCCATGTCGCGATAGAAACGCTTCTCTGGTGGAACCGATTCGTGAAGGTGATGTCGGTCGGCCGTTAGGTTCTGGTATTGGGCATAGTCGCAAGGGGGCTTGGGCAATGCTCCTTTTACCGGCCCGGGGCCCTTCACATGTTTTTCGCTCCAGGCGATGCGCATCAGCGATTGTTCGGGCGGTACCCAGGGACCGCCGGAGGTGCTCCAGCCGGTGCAGTTCATCATCGAGAATTCCAGCCCCAGCCGCTTGCACTCGGCCGCCGCGTGGCGGATCATCTCGAACCACTCCGGCGTCAAATGGCGAACCGGCGGGTCGATATAGACCGGCACCGATTCGACCATTTTACCTTCCACTTGGAATTGAAAAACACCGCCGATGCCGACTTGCTTCATGGCCTCCAGGTCAGCCGTGATACCTTCCTTGGAAACATTGCCGTTCATCCAGTGCCAGAAGGTATGCGGGCGGGACGAGTCCGGTGGATCTGCAAAGCCTTTGGCTAGTTCATCGGCTTTGATGGCAGCGGCGCAAAAAAAAGTACCGAGCACGGTGCAAAGTGACAGATAAATTCCCAGGAGGCATTTGAACGATTTCATTGTTGCATTCCAAGTTGTCTATTAATCTCTTGCGGTGACTTTTATCTGCCCGAGGGGATAGCGGTGGTGGCCATCGTCGCCAATTAGTGGCAACGCGATCTTTGGCGTTCCATCGAGCCCGGAAACCGAGATGAAAGCTTCGTATTCTCCCGGCGCAATGTTCATGGAAAAGCGATTCTCTCTTCCCGGTCGCAATGTGGAGTCTTGATATTCGGGGGCGATTCTGAGCGTGAAAAGACGGGTTTTTGTGGGCGCTTTTTCCGGTTCCGCGACTTGCAGATTACGGACGTCGAAGTTTTCGTCAACATGGACCGAAACTATCCCGCCTTTGGAATCCTTGAGCGTGAGCGTCGGGTATCCGCCCGGCAGACAAGGGGCCACGCCCGCGTTTGCCCAGACGGTTTTCAGCTCAAGCGGCTCACCAAGCTTGACTTGCTTGGGCCATGAAGCTTCGCGAAGTTGTATTCGGTAGCCCATGCGCTTGTTGACGGCATCGATGGCTTTGCGATTCTTTTCGAGGTATTCGCGCGGCCACCAGTGGATCGACATATAGGAGGCATGGTATTCTTCGACCGCCCGAAGCAAGAGCGTCCCGTCTTTCCAGGCTTTTCTCTCCACGGATGTACCGTAGTGTGCATGCTCGAGGATGACGGGCAGTGTTTTCCAGAACTTGCCGGCAAGTTTGGCATGATACCACGAGCGGGGCGGCGGCCGGACACAGATACTGTCGTCGCGGATCGTAACGCCTTTGCCGAACATGTAATCGGTGATCGGGTGGCGAGACAATCGTTTGCCGGTGCCGATAAAGTCGTCGCTTACCGCGAGGAGCGTCTTTTTGAAATGCTTCAGATGAAGATCTATATGCTTGATCTTGACCGCTTCATCGACGATGAGCTTGGTGCTTGAGCCGGTGTGTCCTTCGCCCCAAATGCCGTACGAGCCGACGTCGATAAACGCGACATTTGGATTGCCGTCGTAGCGTCTGGCCATGGCGGCGAGAAATTTGTCCAGCTTGGCATGGAAAACCGGGTCATTGTAGTCCGGCTCCCAGTACGGACCGTTGGGGTCGAGTCCTTTTCCGACAGTGAACCTGTTGCCTCGCGCTCCGGCATCTTCAACCCACTTGGGAGTCGCGTTGCGCATCCAGCTTTCGCAACAGGTTATTCTCAGCGCAATCTGCTTGCCTTTATCGATCCAACGTTGAGCGGGCGTGTCGAGCAACGACCAATCGAATTTTCCTTCTTCCGGTTCCAAAAACGACCATGGGACGCGAAGGTATATTACCGACAGGCCGGGAAAGTCGTCAAGAGTGTCGGATGGGGCGAGCCGTGAACCGTAGTTGGTGATGATGTTCGAGTAATAGTGGAGCGTCCAGCCCATGCCGGGATTGACCAGCGCCGCGCCGTTGTCTTTGAAATGCAGGCGATGGTGCGTGGATGTATCCGTACTGCTGTTTGTACGATCTTCGGCGAAGAGTGTTGGTGAGGTGATCGAAACTCCAAGCAAAAAAATTATTGTTGGTAGTAGCCGAAATGAAACGCGCCGGTAAAATAGTTTGTTTGTCATATCAGGAAATAGTTCAGAGTGTTCGGGAGTTATTTGCTGAAATGGGAGGGCGAAGCTATCGTGAGCGGCAAGGCGCTAGCCTCCGGCTTTCAAGGTGAAACGGTTGATCAACGGGGCCGGTGGCTAGCGCCTTGCCGCTCACAATAACTGTGCCCTCTCGATTCCGGATATTCTAAGTTATTTCCCCGGCGGTGGAAAGTCGCTCAGCGGTGATCTGAAAACATAACACCCGGATCCGACTTCATATTTGGCTGCGCCGTCAGTGGTTCCGATCAATTTTATGCCCTCGACTTCGGCGGCCGGTCGACCGCTTTCAAGAATTTTATCTGCGTCGCTGGTCGGCACATGTACGGTTGCCGAGGTGTTGGCCGGGATTGTGACTTTCAGTGTTAACGTTTTGCCTTCAATACGCCAGTCGACGGCGATTTTACCGCGTATCGAGTCGTATTCGCCGCGTGCCCAACGCAAGTCTCCGAGAACTTGCGGCCGGATGATTATCTTTTTGTAGGCAATCGTTTGCGGATCGCATTTTATGCCCAGCAGTTCAGCGTGGAACCATTCCTGGAGATGTCCCAGCATGCAATGGTTCATCGAAGCGACGCTACGTCCGTCCCAGGCCTCGCCCAGGGATGTGAGCCCTTGTTCCAATTGCCAGCCGTAGCCGGGATTGTTGGTACGGTTGTGCATCTTGTAGACCAGGTCGTTCCGCCCGCCGGCCGCCAGGGCCAGCAGCACATAGCGGTGGCCCACGTCACCGGCCGTCAGATGCTCCTGCCGGCCCACGTCGGCAACGAGATGCCCGAAAACATCATCCACCCGGCCGGACTCGACCATGCCCAGGGCAAGCGGGATGGCCTGAGAAGTCTGGCTGGCCAGAGTGTAGCGATTGGTTTTCGGATCGCATAGGCGTTCGTTTGCTTTGTTCCGTACTTCGTTGGGCACGATGGGCATTCCGGCCACGTATTGGCCGGTTTTGGTATTGAACAAGGCACGGTTAAATGCCTTGCGGATCGTTTCGGCCAATTCTTTATAATGTCGGGCATCTTCGGTTTTTCCCAACAGCGCCGCGGTATCTGCAAGGATACGTGTGTCTTCGTAGTACATGGCCGTGTCGACCAGCGAGACGGGTGTGAGTTGGGCATAACCATTATGCCCTTTCACGCTGGGGAAGTCATACCAATCGCCCAGGCCGTGGGCAACAATATGATCCTGCGACCTGCTGCCGAGGTAGTCGACGTATCGCTTCATGGTGCCGTAGCAATCTTTCAGCACCCGCCGGTCGCCGTACCATTGGTAAAGCTGCCAGGGCACGATCAGCGCGGCGCTTCCCCATGCGGGCGACTCGGTGAACATCTTCGAAAATACGACATACTGCGGAGCTATGGTTGGTACCAAACCATTTGGATTTTGCGAATCGATAGTGTCGTGGGAAATTTTGGCGTAGAGACCGGACACGTCGTAGTTGTACATGATCGAAGGGCCCATCAAGTGAGCGACTTCCAGCCATCCGAGCTTCTCGCGGTGGGGGCAATCAGTCAAAACGCTCTGCAGGTTGCTGCCGATCGACCAGTCGATGAGGTCATAGATGCGGTTCATCAGCGGGTTGGAACAGGCAAAGGTGCCGGCGCGCGCGGCCGAGCAGCGGATAAACTGGCCCTCTATTTTCAGCACAATGGGCTTGTCGCCGTCGGCCTGGTCCGCGGGCGCCGCGGCTTCGACTTGCAGGTAGCGGAATCCGTAGTAGGTGAACTGCGGGTGCCAAGTTTCGGTGCCCTTGCCCTTGAGCGTGTAGGTGAAATAGCAGGGTGTGCCCGATCCCTTCTGGTCGGCCAGTCCGTTTTTTTCAAGCACTTCGGCGGGAGTAATCTTGACGCTTGCGCCGGCGGGTCCTTTGACGGATACCTTGGGCCAACCGGATAAATTCTGGCCCAGGTCGTAGACGAATACGCCGGGCTTGGGCTCGGTTACTTTTTTGGGACCGAAGATTTTGATGATCTTGATGGGTGGAGCCGATTGGGCCACCAGTCGGCCGCCCGGGCCGTCGACAAGCGTGACCTTTCTCCAATTTTTGTCATCGAAACCGGGACGGTCCCAACCGGGCTGTTGAAGACGCGCGTCGTAATCCTCGCCGCCGTAAATGCTCGATAAAGTTATCGGTCCCGTGGCCACCCGCCAGGTGTCGTCGCTGTCGATCCGCTCGGTCGTGCCGTCTTCGTAATCTATCTGCATGCACAGGATCATTTTGGGCGAGCCGTAAGAACCGATGAATTTCCAGTAGCGCTCGCCGCGTTCGTGGTACATGCCGTTACCGAGCATCACGCCCAGGCAGTTTTTGCCGCCACGGACTTGCTTGGTGACGTTGTAGGTCGAATACAGGCAGGTCTTGGCGTAGTCGGTCCAGCCGGGGTCCATCACATGATCGCCCACCTTGTCGCCGTTGAGCCGCAACTCGTATTGCCCCAGGCCGCAG
>JAFGTN010000137.1 GCA_016934075.1 Pirellulales bacterium | reverse complement strand
GTATTTATAAATTTATAACACCACTTGTCAGAGCCAATCCACAGATTCTGCGGAAGAACCTCTTTCTTAGCCACGGTCTCGGCACGGGCGTTGATCATTTTGTAGCCGATCTTCGGATCGTCAGCCCAAAACGGAACAAGACCCCTCTAACCTTGACACCTACTGCGCAATCCTCTCCAGCCCTTCCCGGTCCAAAATCTGGAATTGATTGTTCGAAGTGTCCGAAATCAGTCCATGCTGCACAAAGCGGCGTAAAATACGAGAGAAAGTTTCGCTTGTCAAATTAAGGTGGTTGGCAATGTGTCGTTTGAGGCCGGGCAGTTCGATTGTGTTTTGTTCTTTACTAGAGGTCTGCAGAAGGTGGCTGGCCACTCGACCGGCAGCGTCGCGGAGAACAACGTTACCCATGAGTCCTACAAGATCGCTTACCCAAGACGACATGCCAGTCAACATACATAGGCAGAGTTCATGGTCGTCTTCAAGCAATTTGCGAAAGGGCGCTATGGGTAACAAGGCGCAAGTTGTGGGTTCGATGGTTTGTGCACTAGCGGGACATTTCAGTCCGCCGATGGCCGCCACCTCTGCGAACGTGCCGCCGGGCCCAACCATGTGCAACACATGCTCCTTGCCGCCGGGTCCCTCCCTGAAGATCCGCACCAACCCCTCTCCAACCACATAGATGCCGGGACAATCGTCGCCCTCGCGGAAAACGTTGTACGATTTGGGAAACTTGCAGATCCGCGACATCACGCCCAGCCGCTGGAATCCGGCTTCCTTCACCTCGGAAAACATGCCGCAGCCGGCCAGGATATCTATTACGTTTCGCTCTGGCATGTTAAAGAAGGTTTTGTGGTGTTTAGTTGTGATTGGAAATTAGACGTAGGACATAAGACATAGGACTTAAGATTCGAGATAGAAGGTCTTTGGCACGAAGAATAAAAAGACAATCACACCTCACACATATCCTAAGTCTTATATCCTAAGTCCTAAGTCCTAAGTCCTATATGAACGCTATATCCTACCCCACCATTTGACCTACCTCTTATCCATCGCTATTTGCCCCACGAATGCGGAGTTCGGGATTTTTCAAGGTTACCGTAGTTTCTGGATCGATGGAATGGGTCACCCAGACACTGGAACCGATTACTGAATCGTGGCCCACTACCGTGTCACCGCCCAGTACGGTTGCGTTGGCGTAAATTACCACGCGATCTTCGATAGTAGGGTGGCGTTTAATGTCGCGGACCAATTCGCCTTTTTCGTTGGTGGGAAAACTCAAGGCACCGAGCGTCACGCCTTGGTAGAGCTTGACCCAAGAGCCGATAATCGTGGTTTCACCGATTACCACGCCCGTGCCGTGGTCGATGAAAAAATGATCGCCGATTTTCGCGCCGGGATGGATATCGATACCCGTTCTGCTATGCGCCCATTCGGTCATCATGCGGGGAATGAGCGGTACTTTCAATTCGTGCAGGAGATGGGCCAGTCGATAGACGGTAACCGCTTCGAGGCCGGGATAGCAGAAAATGACTTCATCGGTAGATTTGCAGGCCGGGTCACCGGCATATGCGGCTTCGACATCTTTGGCCAACATTTCGCGTAGAGTGGGCAACTTTTCTAAAAATTCTATGGTGATTTTTTGGCCCAACGACTCGAAATGGCCCCGCTGCTCGGGATTGCACTGTGTGTCTTTGCCGGCACCATGGCATAACGAACGGGCAATCTGCAGAGTCAACTTGTCATGCAAGCGATCGATCAGGTTCCCCACGTGATAGGCTACGTTGCCGGAATGCAAGCTCGAACGGCGGCGATAGCCAGGATAGAGAATCTCTTTGAGATCCTCGGTGGCTGCTGTAACAACATCGTAACTGGGTAGGGGGCAATGTCCCAGATGGTTGATTGTGGCGTGCTGAAAATAGGTTTCGACAATGCGGGTAGTCAGATCGGGGAGGTTCTCTTTTAAGCGAAAATCGGTGGCCATGATATCTGGCTCCTGATGATTTTTGGCAATGAGGTACAAAGCACGCTTCATAACCAATGTTAGATGCAAACGATATGGGCGGGAAGAGTGTCCGGACTAGGCCGGACAAAAACAGCGACAAATGTGAGATTTGCAGTAGGTGGTCATAATTGACGTGCTTGCTGTCGATAAAGCCCAGTTAAGATGTGGTGATTAATAGGTGTTTCGTGATAATTCCATGTTTTTCTATCGGCGCGTCAAGCACTACCGGTCCATGGATTTCACGAGAAATCAGTTGCCGTACGCAATAATTATAATCTTTTTCTCTTATTGATCCAGATCAAGGACAGTTGGTTGCCGTCAGCTAATAATTTTGTATGTGAAGAGCAGGCAACAGCCGAAAGCAGCTGTTCTGCAGCAATAGCGGAAGGCTCTTCAATATTTATTACACTTTTAACTGTGATTGGGAGAAATCGATATGTACTGTTTTCAATGTGAGCAAACGGCTAAAGGTAGTGGTTGTACGGTTTTGGGCGTCTGCGGTAAAAATGCCCAAACCGCAACGCTGCAGGATCTGCTGGTGCATGCCACCAAGGGGATTTCGATGTATGCTCACCGAGCCGCCGTGCTCGGTAAACGAGATCCCAGCATCGATGTTTTTGTAATTGAGGCCCTTTTTTCAACCGTGACAAATGTGGATTTCGATCCGCAGAGGATCGCGGAAATGCTCCGTAAAGCGGCCGAAATCCGCGATAAGGCCAAGGCTCTATACGAAAACGCCTGTGACGAACCCGAAAAGCTTTCCGGGCCGGCTGCCTGGGAACCTGGAAGCGATCTTGAGGAGCTTACCGCCCAAGGCGAAGAGGTTTCGATCCTCTCGCGGCGAACCGTGTTGGGTGAGGACCTTAGCGGCTTGCAGGAGTTGATCCTTTACGGCATCAAAGGTACCGCCGCCTATCTCGACCATGCTCAAATCCTCGGCCAAGACGACCCGGCCGTGTATGCCACGCTGCACGAAGCCATGGATTACCTGGCAAAAGATCAGCCAAAACTCGATGAACTTGTGTCCTGGGCGCTGAAAATTGGTGAGCTTAATCTTCGTGTGATGGAAATGCTCGACGCCGCCAATACGAGTACCTATGGGCATCCCGAACCCACGGCCGTACGTGTGACGCCGATAGTGGGCAAGGCGATTTTGGTATCGGGCCATGATTTGAAGGATCTGGAAGAGTTGCTAAAACAAACTGCGGGCAAGGGCATAAACGTTTATACCCACGGCGAAATGTTGCCCTGTCATGCCTATCCGGGCTTGAAAAAGTATTCGCATCTGGTGGGCAACTACGGCGGCGCCTGGCAGAATCAACAGAAAGAATTCGACAATTTCCCCGGCGCGATTCTGATGACCACCAATTGTATCCAGAAGCCGCGTGATTCTTATAAATCTCGCATTTTCACTAGCGGGCTGGTAGCCTGGCCGGGCGTGACGCACATCGATTCCAAACTCGATTTCTCGCCCGTCATCGAAGCCGCTCTGGCAGCACCTGGATTTACCGAAGACGAACCGGAAAAGACTATCATGGTAGGCTTTGCCCGTAATGCTGTTTTGGGTGTGGCCGACAAGGTGATCGAGGCCGTCAAGGGTGGCGCGATCAAGCATTTCTTCCTGGTGGGGGGATGCGACGGTGCTCGACCGGGACGCAACTACTACACCGATTTCGCCGAGCAGGTGCCCGACGATTGTGTAATACTGACATTGGCCTGCGGAAAATATCGCTTCAACAAGCTCGATTTCGGCGATATCGGGGGTATTCCGCGACTGCTCGACATCGGCCAATGCAACGACGCCTATTCGGCCGTGCAAATCGCCGTGGCCTTGGCTGGCGCGTTTGAGTGCGGCGTGAACGATCTGCCGCTATCGATGATCTTAAGCTGGTATGAGCAAAAGGCCGTGGCCATCCTCTTGACGCTTTTGCATCTGGGCATCAAGGATATCCGCCTGGGGCCGACGCTCCCGGCGTTTGTCACCCCGGCCGTATTGCAGGTTCTGGTTGAAAACTTCAACATCATGCCGACCACTACTGCAGAGGACGACCTCAAGGCGATTCTGGGGTAAGGGAAAATTTCTTCAAAATGCTTGGACACACTGGTTAATGCAGGTATAAATCCTTAGATCCTGGGGCGTCGCAGGCTTCCCGTTCTACAACGACAATATCCTAGATGTCCTATTAAAATCTATCGGCTTAGATGTTTTGGCCAGGATTGTTATGAATCATACTAAACCGAAGGGCAAGCGAGGTAAGGGGAATTTTCTTATTTATCTCCCCTCGCTTGCGCTTCGGGTTGGTATTATCAGCAATATTAATTGTTCATAAACCGTTCGGGTAGACTTGCCGACAAATAAGGTCCTGCTAATATAACAAAAGGATGATATAATGAATAAATGCAGTAAAAATTGTAGCTGCGGCAGTAACGATGATCTTCGCTCGAAGGTTCTCGATCCGTGTGGCTTGGTAGATTATCAAGATGGAGCTATCGTCAGTCGCACGATTGTCGAGAAGCCCAGCGGCACTTTGACAGTGTTTGCCTTTGATAAAGGGCAAGCATTGAGCGAACATACAGCACCGTTCGATGCGGTTGTTCAGGTTTTGGACGGAAAAGGCCGATTTATGATCGCCGGAGAAGCAAGCGATTTGTCGGCTGGACAGATGCTCATAATGCCGGCCGACGTACCGCATGCGGTAACTGCCGTCGAGCCATTTAAGATGCTATTGACTATGATTCGGTCATAAAAACTTAATGTGGGAAAAATTGGATGAGAAAATGTCGGAACACAAACGGATTGTAATAGTAGGCGGAGTGGCCGGCGGCGCATCGGCTGCGGCGCGGTCCAGGCGGCTTTCGGAAAGCGCCGAAATCATCGTGTTCGAACGGGGAGAACATGTTTCGTTTGCGAATTGCGGGTTACCTTATCATATCGGAGGTGAGATAGAAGAGCGAGAAAAACTGCTGATGCACACGCCCGAGAGCTTGCTGGCGCGTTTTCACATAGACGCGCGCGTGCGTCACGAGGTCGTGAGTGTCGATTGTGCAAAGCACGAAGTGATTGTTCGCAACCTCGATAGCGGTGAAGTATTTCAGCAGGGTTACGACAACTTGATCTTGAGCCCCGGCGCCGAGCCGATTGTTCTGCCCATAGCGGGTGCCCGGAGCGATCGGGTTTTAACGCTTAGGAATATGGCCGACATGGACGCCATCAATAGCGTGCTTGACGAAAAGCAACCTACCGAGGCGGTTGTCGTGGGCGGTGGGTACATTGGTTTGGAAATGGTCGAGGCGCTTTACAACCGCGGTTTGAAAGTGACATTGGTTGAATTGGCCGAACAGGTAATGGGCGCAGCCGACGCTGAGATGGTATCGCCACTGCAACAGGAACTCGTGCTAAGAGGAATCAATCTGCGGCTGGGAACTTCGGCCAGCGAGATCTTGGTGAACGGGGACGGTTCGGACAAATTGCGGGTATGTTTGGACAATGGAGAGACGATTAACTGCGGGTTGGTAGTGATGGCCGTGGGGGTTAGACCGGAAACAACTCTCGCCAGGGATGCCGGCTTGAAAATCGGAAAGTTGGGCGGAATTCTCGTCGACGACCACATGCGCACAAGCGATCCGGATATTTACGCCGTGGGCGACGCCGTGGAAGTGAAGGATTTTCTCAGCAATGTCCAGTCGCTGATCCCCTTGGCGGGTCCGGCCAACCGGCAAGGCCGTATCGCGGCGGATAACGTATTCGGTCGCCAAAGTACTTATAAGAAGACGCAGGGTACGGCGATCTGCAAGGTGTTCAACCTGGGTATCGGTATGACGGGGCTAAGTGAAAAGGCTCTGAAAAAGCTTGGCATCGCCCACGAGAAAATTTATGTTCACCCTTTCAGCCACGCGGGATATTTCCCGGGAGCCAGTCCCGTCAGTCTAAAATTACTGTTTGATCCAAATGACGGGCGAATTCTCGGCGCGCAGGCCGTAGGAGCCGGTGGAATCGATAAGCGAATAGATATACTGGCGATAGCCATTCGCGCCGGTCTAAGCGTTTTCGATCTGGAAGAATTCGAGTTGTCTTACGCTCCACCGTATGGTTCCGCCAAGGATGTGGTCAACTATGCCGGATTCGTAGCCTCAAATGTCCTGCGGGGTGACGTACGTTTGTGTCATTGCGAGGATATATTCGACTTGAAGGCCGATCAGGAACTGCTCGACGTACGCGACGATGAGGAAGTTGCCGCAGGAACTATCGAAGGCGCCGTGCATGTACCTGTCGACCAGTTGCGTAACCGCTTGGACGAACTTTCTAAAGACAAGGAATGGCTATTGT